>CAZTQJ010000127.1:0-4738 GCA_964615615.1 uncultured Acidimicrobiaceae bacterium | reverse complement strand
AGCACCGTCGCGCTTTGGTGCAGGGTCTGCCACCACAGCACGGAGAAGTGAACGATGGGGACATCGACAAAGGCGAAGATGGCCATAATCGCGCAGCGCCGTGCACGGATCTCCGGGTCGGCAGGAATTCTTCGAATGGCCATGTAACCAAGGAAGAGCAGGAGGAGGAGCGCGGTTGAGGTCAGACGCGCATCCCAGGTCCACCAGACACCCCAGGTGTCGCGGCCCCAGATGGCTCCGGTGAGCAAGGTCAGGGCATTAAACACCACACCCACCTCGACGGCTGATGCCGCCAGTGCATCCCAACGATCATTGCGCGTGCGTGGCCAGAGATAGAGCAAGGAGGCCACTGCCGATAAGCCAAAGGCAAGGTAGAGCGCGACCCAAGCCATAGGAGGGTGGATGTACACCAAGCGCACTACGGCACCCTGAACCGCATCGTCAGGCGTAACCCAAAGGCCCATGATGACCGTGCCAAGCAAACTGATGGCCGCAAGCATGCCGACCACACTCACCCATCTGCGCTTCGCTATCTGCTCTTCCATCATGTCTCCTGCAACGCTCCAGAGAGCAGTACCCCAACGGCTCCGTAGGCCAAGGTGAAGACTGCAAGAAGCCCCAGCCAAGCGGCGGGAACTCCAGCCCCCGAAAGGGATGCGGCATACACCTTGGTGCCCGCTATGAGGATAGGGGCGACGGTGGGCAAAGAGAGCAAAGGCAGGAGCGTTTCTCGTAACTTTGTTCCCTCAGCGAGCGAGCCATAGAGCACGGAGGTAAAGCCCAAGCCGAGGCTGGCGAGGATCTCCGCGACGGCTAGTGGCCACCAACTTGAGGGCGTGGCCCCGAAGAGCACGATGGTCCCAGCGGTCAAGACCAGCGCAAGCGCAAGCAACTGCAAGGTCACCGCCAGCGCCTTGCCAAGGAAGATCCCGGCCGGGTCGAGACCCGAGAGGATGAGGCGATCGCGAGCGCCGTCATCGTCCTCCACCCCGGCACTGCGCTGAGCCGCCAAGACCGCCGCAAAGAGCATGGTGATCCACAAGACGCCAGGTGCTGCGCGTCGCAGGAAATCGCGGTCGGGGCCCAAGGCAAGCGCAAAGAGCAGCAGGCAAGCCACCGCAAAGGGAAGTACCTGACCTAAGAGCACCCGCGATCGCAGTTCAATGCGGAGATCTTTCTTTGCCACGAGGAGCGCATCACGAAACATCGGTTGCTCCTTCGGCCTTGAGCCATGGTCGACCACCGGGCTGCGTTGAGATAGTTGTCCCGCCAGCAAGTTTGACCGAACGATGTACGTGAGGACGCAGGGTCGCTAGGTCATGGCTAGAGAGCAGGACGGGAATTGAAAGACTCGCGAGCTCATCAAGAAGCGAGATCAAGATCCTGCGACCTGCTTCATCGAGACCGGCTTCAGGTTCATCCATCAGCCACAACTCTGGAGCCCTGGCAATGGTGATCGCGAGCGAGCAGCGTCGCCGTTGTCCTGCAGAAAGTTTCCAGGCAGGAAGATCCGCTTTGGCGCTCAAACCCACGCGCTCGAGAGCCGACGCGACTCTTGCACTATCACCATGAGCGGCCCGAACTTGAAAGGTCACGTTTTCCGCGACGCTGAGTTGGTCATAGAGCCCTGCGCCGTGGCCTATGAGTCCAACGCGACGATGAAGACTGGCGCGATCCTTGCTGAGGTCAAAACCGAGGACAGAACCCGAGCCATCGCTCAAGGGCAAGAGCCCTGCAAGGAGGCGGAGCAGGCTGGTTTTCCCTGAACCATTTTCACCCTCGAGGAGCAAGATTTCTCCCGACTGGACCTGAAGATCAAGCCCCGCCAAAACGGGGTATCGGCCGGCGAGAACCACGGCGTGGTGGAGATCAACAACAGGTCCCATGGGAGACTCGTAGCGTACCGGTAGCACCGCAGCCCGCCGGAGGCAGCCGTTAGCCTTAGGAAATCGGGGCTTCAGCCTGCCTAGGCAGTGCCGAGAGGGAGGAGGACAGAGCGTGTTGGCAACAGCATCGAGCACCGTGAGTTCTGGTTCCTTTCTCCTAGCCGCACCACTGGCCGTCCTTGCTGGCTTGGTCAGCTTCGCCTCGCCTTGTGTCCTACCCCTCGTGCCGGGCTATCTGTCCTTCTTGGCCGGGGGCGCAGCGGTGGAAACCAAGCACAGCAAACCGCGAACGGTTCTCGGTTCTTTGGCCTTCGTCGCCGGATTTACTGTGGTCTTCGTCTCTTTTGGGGCCCTCTTTGGCGGCCTCGGCCAAGCCATGAGAAGTCACGAACGCATCCTCTCCATCATCTTTGGCTTACTCACCATTGCCCTTGGCGTGTTCTTTGCGGGTTGGCTCCCCCGCTCTCAGTTTCTCAGTCGCGAAGTGAGACTGCATTGGGTGCCGAGGGCCACCATCTTGGGTGCCTTCGCGCTGGGCTTCATGTTTGCCCTTGGCTGGACTCCCTGCATCGGTCCTGCTCTGGGATCCATCCTTGGTCTCGCCGCGTCTTCGCAGGGAACCACGGCGCTACGTGGTTCAGCGCTCGCCGTCGCTTACTGCTTCGGCCTGGGCATTCCCTTTGTGCTTGCCGCCCTAGCCACTGATCGCTTCAGCGTCGTTTCACGCTTCATCCGCCGTCACGCAAAGCTGATGATGGTAGGCGGAGGCGTATTGCTCATCGCCATTGGCGTCGCCGAAGTTACTGGCCTGTGGTCACACTGGATCATCTGGCTACAGGATCACTTCTCTGGATCCTCGGTACCGCTCTAGCTTTCTTATCCCTAGTGGGGGATCTAGCGCTGAGAGTCGTGGACCATCTTCATGTCGGACTCCACCATCATCTGCACGAGCTGAGGAAAGTCACACTCGCGCTTCCAGCCCAGCTGAGCTTCAGCCTTAGCTGGTGAACCGATCAGCAGGTCTACTTCAGCAGGGCGCATAAAGCGCTCGTCCAAAACCACGTGGTCATCAACGTTGAGGCCAACGGCACCAAAGGCAATTTCACAGAACTCGCGAACCGAGTGCGTCTCACCCGTTGATACGACGTAGTCATCAGGCTGATCTTGCTGCAGCATGAGGTACATGGCCTTGACATAGTCAGCCGCAAAGCCCCAGTCACGACGTGCGTCGAGATTGCCAAGGGCAAGCTGGGTGTCGAGACCCTGCTTGATACGTGCCACACCGTGGGTGATTTTGCGGGTTACAAACTCCAGGCCACGACGTGGGGACTCGTGATTGAAGAGCATGCCCGAGCAGGCGAAGAGGTCGTAGCTTTCGCGGTAGTTGATGGTGATCCAGTGGCCGTAGACCTTTGCAACGCCATAGGGGCTGCGGGGATAGAGCGGCGTGTTTTCGGTCTGAGGAACTTCTTGGACCTTGCCAAACATCTCTGAGGATGAAGCTTGGTAGAAACGAATACCAGGGTCAACGGTGCGAATGGCATCGAGCATGCGCGTGACACCAAGGGCCGTGGTCTCGCCGGTGAGGACGGGCTGGCTCCAAGAGGTCTGCACAAAGCTCTGAGCGGCGAGGTTATACACCTCTTGTGGCCGGTGCTCGCGAAGGATGTTGATGATGGAGACCTCATCAAGCAGGTCGCCGGCCACCAGCTCAATATCGTTCTGGATATGGGCAATACGTTCAAAGGTGACGGTCGAAGAGCGGCGAACCATGCCGATGACCTCGTAGCCCTCGGCGAGGAGGAGTTCGGCGAGGTAGGAGCCGTCCTGACCGGTAACCCCGGTGATGAGCGCCTTCTTGGCCATGGTGTTCCTTCCAATCCTTGATCTCGGTGCGAATTCGCACTTCAGTACCTTGAGGTTAGTCCCCAGAGGGCTTCAAACTGTGGGTTTGGCTTGGGACCTAGGCTGAGCCTTGTGCCCCGGTGCGCTGTGATCTCCTACCGGCTCGGCGCCGTCGACGGTGTTTCCATTGAAGCAGCGAAGTGGTGCTGGGCCCTAAAGCAACTGGGCTACGAGCTCACCACCATTGCCGGCGAAGGTGAGGCCGATCACATCATCGAAGGCTTAGGCCTTCAAGACCTTGGTCCCCTGGACCCAAAAACCATTAGCGACGCCATTGAGGGCTGTGACTTCGTTGTCGTGGAGAACCTGCTTTCCCTCCCCATGAATACCCACGCCCAAGAGGCTCTCGTCAAAGCCCTGACTGGTCGTAGAGCCATCCTGCGTCACCACGATCTCCCGTGGCAGCGTGAACGTTTTGCCACGCTTGCGCTGCCAAGCTTTGACGCTGACTGGATTCATGTCGCCATAAACAGCCTCAGCGTCAAAGAACTTGGTGAACGTGGCCACAGAGCCAGCTTGATCTACAACGCCTTCGATCTTCACGCCGACCAGGGCGACCGAGAAGGCAGTCGTGGCCTGCTCAACATCGCCGAGAACACCCGCCTTGCCCTCCAGCCCACCCGAGCCATTGCGCGAAAGAACATTGGGCTCGCGATAGCAATTGCCGAGGAACTCGAAGCGACCTACTGGTTACTCGGTGAAGCCGAGGATGGCTATGGGCCCAGCCTCGATGCACTGCTGACTGAGACCAGTATCGAAGTACTGCGTGGCCCTGGACGGAGCAATGCCAGAGCAAATATTTATGACGCTTACGCTGCCAGCGATGTGGTGCTCTTTCCCTCCAGCCTCGAAGGTTTTGGTAACCCGCCCATAGAAGCAGCAATTGCGCGTAAGCCCATCGTAGATCGGAAGAGCACACGTCTGAACTCCAGTCACCTGAAGCTATC
>CAZTQJ010000126.1:2305-4759 GCA_964615615.1 uncultured Acidimicrobiaceae bacterium | reverse complement strand
ATCAATCGAGGCATTCCATGCCTCGGTGATGGTTTCCTCAGTCAGCGCTGCGTCATAGGAACCCATGCCCCAGGTTGATGAGTCACCCCAGGCCCAGGTGCCAACTCCGAGGAGTGGGATCCTTTGGCTAGTTCCGGGCAAGATGAAGTGTTCAGGGCTCATGACGCCCAAACTATCAGCGCTTGCATTGCTTCATGGCCTCAAGGGTCCTTTGTGCGTCCCGTTTCAGCGCAGGAGCAAAAGGTCTCGGATGTCCCCAGTGAGTCAAGACTGGTGATGCTCTTGGGGATCTATTGCCCTCTTGCCACCGTAAGGATGGTGGAGCGAATGCGGTTTCTGACCTCGCTGGCGAGCTCATTGCTCGCAATGGCATTCGTCGGGAGATGCTGTCCCGAGTTCCAAACCGAAATGCCCAGCGTTAGCCAGGCAATCAGCATGCTGGTGACCATGAGGTAGTGCTCATCATCGACATTGAGGTCAGCTTCGGACTGACTGCGAGCGAGATCGGTGATGAGGCCCCAGAGGAAGAATTGATTCCTAGATCCGGCCCTGGTGATTCGGAGTTCATGTTCTGGCGTGAGGGACAAGGCTTCTTCCGTTACCAAAAGGGGGTAGTTCAGCGCTACGCCAATACCGGGATTGTCGACGCTCCAGAAAATCTGGGTTTCCACCCAGGCCATCACCTTGTCAATGGGCTCGGGGCCAGCGGCCTCGGCTGCAGCTTCAAGCGCGGCGACATATCGTTCGTAACCCTCGACCATGGCGGCGGCCATGAGGCCATCTTTGCCACCAAAGTGGTAGTTCACCAGGGCCTTGGAGATTGATAATTCAGCGCAAATTTCATGGGGGCTAAATCTGGCTGGGCCCTGTTTGCGGAGCCGTTCAACAGCAGCCTCCAAGAGGCGTTCTCGGGTTTTGACTAGCGGCTCATGGGTAGTAGCGATGAGCCGACACTACCTGACAGGGGAACGCGGAAGAGATTGATTTCTCTTTAGTAATAAAAGTTTATAGCGAAATTACCTATTACTCACGACGTCAAGGTCTTCGTCACGCCAGAGGTCGTAGCGCTCATCGGGCAACCTGAGGCAGTGCGTGGGTTTCATCGCAGCGACGAAATCGGGGTCGTGGCTCACCACCACAATGGTTCCCGGCCAGGTGGAGAACATCCTTCCCACCGCGAGAATGGAGGCTGGGTCAAGGTTGTTGGTTGGCTCATCGAGCACCAAGAGGTTGGACTGTCCCGCTGAGAGCATGGCGAGACCTAATTTGGCTCGCTCTCCACCGGAAAGCTTGCCCGCGGGTTGCTCGGCGGCAGTGCCGGAGAGTCCAAAGGAGCCGAGCAAGGATCTGCGCTCAGATTCAGAGCGCAAGACGGAGTCATCGACATTGTCGAGGCTGCGGGCTTCAAGATCAATTTGCTCGTGTTCCTGGGCGAAGTAGCCAATGGCCACATTACGACCGATTTCAATGCTTCCCGCAGTAGCTTTCTGGGCGCCAGCAAGGCAGCGAAGTAAACTGGACTTGCCAGCGCCATTTCTTCCCACGACCGCAATGCGGTCACCACGGCGAGCGTGCAGGTTCACCTTGCTTAAGACTTCATGGTCACCATAGGCAACTTTGAGGCCCTTGATTTCCAGGGGTACTTCGCCTGAGCGCACCGGTGTGGGGAGATTAAAGCTGACCTTGCGTTCACGTTGGGTGACCTCAGTGCGATTGGCATTAATGCGCTCCACGCGTCGGTCGATGGCCTTGGCGGTCTTGGCGCGCTTTTCGGTTTGCCCACGCATGGAGTCGGCCAGAGTCTTGAGACGTTTCATTTCGCGTTCTTCGAGGTTCGCGTTTTTCTCTTGGGCAGCGATATCGAGTTCAAGGCGGGTGGTGAAGGAACTGTAGTTGCCCTTGTATTCGGTGAGCTTTCCTTCGGCGAGATGGAGCACCTTGGTAATAGAGCGATCGAGCAGGGTCAGGTCGTGACTCACGACCAGCATGGAGCCATTAAAGGACTGCAGTTCGTCCATAAGCCACTGCTTTGCGGGTCGGTCGAGGTGGTTGGTGGGCTCGTCGAGCACCATGATGTCGGGCTGCTGGAAGAGGAGACGAATGATGTCAACCCGTCGACGCTGTCCACCAGAGAGTTGGTCGATGTCATCGAGCAGAAGCTCTTGGCGCAGTCCAATACCATCAGCCAAGCGCGCCATCGTCGCTTCGGCCTCGTAGCCACCGCGCTCGCGGTACTGCTCTTCAAGGTCGGTGAAGCGAGAGATGTTCTCCTCAGAGGGGTCTTCGCCGAGCTTCTTGCGGGCCTCCCCGAGCTCGACATCGATACGGTCTAGGCCTCGGGCGGAGAGCACGTGCGAGAAGCCGCTGGGATCTATACCTAGGCCCTTGGGTGGCGGCACCTGGGGTAGGTAGCCAACATTGCCGATGGCCTTAATGGACCCGGTGTGGCGAAGT
>CAZTQJ010000126.1:0-2295 GCA_964615615.1 uncultured Acidimicrobiaceae bacterium | reverse complement strand
CAGGGGCAGTCTCACCCACAATGACCGAGATGAGGGAGGACTTGCCCGTGCCGTTTCGACCAACGAGGCCGACCTTGTCTCCCGCACTGATGAGAAAGTCCGCCTCACGTACGAGGGATCGTTGGCCGATTTCGACCGTGAGGGATGAACCGCTGAGCATGAGGTGGGGGGTCCGAGAAGCTACCGGACCTCTTCACCTTAGTGGGCCAATCAGTTGGCGAAATTCCATCCTTCACCGCTCTCGTAGCGGTGGATGACGTTCTTGGCCACCAGGATCTTGTGTACTTCGTCTGGACCGTCAGCTAAACGCAGGGTTCTGGCGGTGAGATACATCCCCGCCAGAGGCGTGTCATTGGAGACTCCAGCCGCCCCCCATACCTGTATGGCCCGGTCCACAACGCGGGTGTAGGCCTCGGGGACATAGACCTTCAGGGCAGAAATATCAGTGCGAACCTGAGGATCTCCTCGGTCGATCATCTCTGCAGCGCGGATGGTGAGCAGCCTGGCGGTTTGAATATCGATATAGCTCTCGGCGATAAATCCCTGGATGAACTGCTTGTCCTTCAAGAGGCCTCCGTGAACCTCTCGCGATAGCGAGCGCTCAACCATCATGTCGAAGGCTCTCCACATCTGACCAATGGAATTCATGCAGTGAAAGACGCGGCCAGCGCCAAGGCGGTCTTGAGCAGCCTGGTGGCCGTCGCCGACCTTCCCGAGGGTGTTTTCGACAGGAACGCGAACATTGTCGTAGATGACTTCACAGTGATCAGAAGTCGGTGAGCCCCAGATGCCAATCCCGCGCACGATGTTCACGCCAGGTGTGGAGGTCGGCACGATGATTTGACTCATCTGCCCAGAGCGACCGAACTCGCCGCTGGAATCTTCGGCCCGGCACATGACAATGAAAAAGTCAGCGTTGATGCCATTGGAGGTGAACCACTTGTGGCCGTTGATGACCCAGTCATCACCATCGCGCACGGCTGTAGTTTTGATCGAGCGAGGGTCTGAACCGGCATTGTCGGGCTCAGTCATGGAGAAACCCGACTCCATGGTGCCTTCAATAGTGGGCAGGAGCCATTTACGCTTCTGCTCTTGCGTACCGTATTTCACGAGAATCTTTTGGTTCCCGGAGTTCGGAGCTACGACGCCAAAGAGCGAGGCTGCACCCATGGCATAGGCGAGGATCTCGTTCATGTAGGCGTGAGCAAGAAAGTCCAAACCCATGCCGCCATATTCGGTGGGCAGGTGAGGAGCCCAGAGGCCTTCAGCCTTGACGACTTCCTTGACGCGCTCGCGCGCAGCCCTGGCTTCAGCCTTTTGCTCGTCGGATGCGTTGGGGTTGCGTCGCAGGATGAAGAGCTGATCTTCAGCCGGAAGGACGTGGTCATTGATAACCGCAGCCGTCCGCATGCGGATGTCATTAATGCGGTCGTCGAGGGAAGGGATGGGGCTGACGTTGATCTTCATGGCTAGTTTCCTAGCAGCCACAGAGGCCTCAGGATGCATCCAGGGGATCTCAGGCCTCAGATCTGGGGCCAAGCTGCACTCTGTGGCCTGAAGGCTCACGGCTTTTCGCCCAAAGTTATGGAAATTGGCCACAGCAAGGGTGGCCTCAGGGCCTCTAGGTCCCAAGGGGATTCATAAGCCACAGGCTCCGCCCATCAGCGATGAGCAATCTGGCTTTCACAAAGGCCTCTACTTAGGCCTATCATCACAAAGTTACCCATCGGTAGGCGCTTCATAAGGGGGATTTCGTGGGGCTTGGATATGAAGAGGCAATAGCTGGCGCAACCGCACCAGGCCAGATCTTTGAGACGGTGAATGAGACGGTGGACGGCGTCGAGCTCCGCGTCTTTAAGAATGCCCCCGCGAACCTTCGTGACGTCTTTAATGGCGTGCGCAACCACGCTGGAGATTTCATCGTTTACGAAGGCGAGCGCTGGAGTTTTGAGCGCTTTGCCAAGACCATGGACGAGTTGGCTGCTGGTCTCGTAACGCGTTATGGGATCAAGCGCGGCGACAGGGTCGCGATTGCTATGCGCAACCTCCCCGAATGGGTGGTTGCCTTCGGTGCCATCTTGACCGTCGGTGGCGTCTCGGTATATATGAACGCTTGGTGGACAGAAGACGAGATGGACTATGCCCTTGAAGACTCAGGCGCAAAGTTGGTCTTTGTTGATGCCGACCGCATTGATCGCTGCGCCAGTCCTGCTCGCCGTCTTGGCATCAAGGTCATCGGCGTAAGGATTGAGATCGGAAGAGCGTCGTGTAGGGAAAGAGTGTTCAGAGCCGTGT
>CAZTQJ010000125.1:0-4864 GCA_964615615.1 uncultured Acidimicrobiaceae bacterium | reverse complement strand
ACGAGTTAGCTTCAGGTGACTGGAGTTCAGACGTGTGCTCTTCCGATCTATCAACGACCTAACTTCGCCAGAGGTCCTCGCCCACTTGCTGCGTTTCGACTCAACGCAGGGGATTTTCTCCTCCAGTGTTGAGGCTCGCGATGGCGAAATTATCGTCGGGGGAAAGTCCATCAAGGTCTCAGCGGAACGTGACCCCGCTGCTATTCCTTGGGCTGCGGCCGGCGTCGAAGTGGTGGTCGAGGCTACTGGCCTCTTTACGACCCGCGAGAAAGCAGCCGCGCACCTCGGCGGATCCGTTCAACGCGTCGTAGTTTCGGCGCCCGCTACCGATGTTGACGCCACCTTCGTCCTTGGTGTCAATGATGACGAGTTCGATGGGACCAAGCACCAGGTGGTTTCAAACGCATCATGCACGACGAACTGCTTTGTTCCCATGGTGAAGGTCCTCGATGACAGCTTCGGCATCATCAGCGGACTCATGACGACGGTGCACGCCTACACCAATGATCAAAATTTGCTCGATCTTCCGCACAGCGATCTTCGCCGGGCGCGCGCCGCGGCGGTCAATATTGTTCCCTCAAGCACCGGAGCAGCGAGGGCAACCAGCCTCGTCATCGAATCGATGAAGGGAAAACTGGACGGCACCGCACTGCGCGTACCTATCCCCGTGGGATCCGTTACCGACTTCACTGCAGTCGTAAAGGGTACGCCCGATGTAGCCGCGGTGAACGCTGCCTTCAAAACTGCGGCAAGCGGTCCCTTGGGTAGGGTTTTGGTCTACTCCGAGGATCCGATTGTCTCTTCAGACATTGTTGGTTCGCCAGCTTCGTGCACCTTTGACGCTCCACTCACCATGGTTCAAAGCATCGATGCCAATAGTTCGCTGGTAAAGATCATGGGTTGGTACGACAACGAGTGGGGTTACTCAAACCGCTTAGTAGATCTTGCCCATCTGGTTGGCTCTGCCTGATCCGTGACAGGCGCTTCCCTTTTTGATTTGCCAAGCCTTGAAGATCTCGGAGATCTTCAAGGTGCAAAGGTGCTGGTTAGAGCGGATCTCAATACTCCGCTGGGTCGCGATCAGCACGGCGCCAGGGTGGTTGCAGATGATTTCCGTATCCAAGCGGTGGTTCCCACACTGCGTTATCTGGTTGATGCTGGGGCTGAAGTCACCTGTTGTTCGCACCTTGGTCGCCCCAAGGGGAGTCCAGATCCCGATCTCACCATGGAGCCCGTGCGCGAGCGCCTTGGAGAACTTGTGCCAGGCGTGGGTCTCCTAGAGAACCTCCGATTTCACAACGAAGAGAGCGCTAACGATCCTGCCTTTGTCGAGCGGCTCGTCAACGGCTTTGATGCCTACGTGAATGACGCCTTTGGGGTTTGTCACCGCGCCCATGCTTCGGTCGTCGGTGTTCCCGCGAGATTGCCCAGTGCGGCAGGCCGAAGGCTGGCCTTAGAAGTAAGAACGCTTGGCGCTTTGCTCGAGAAGCCTGCACGACCCTTCGTCTCCATCATTGGTGGCGCAAAAGTACACGACAAGGTGGGCGTGATTCGCTCCTTGGCAAGCAAGGTTGATCAATTGCTCGTCGGTGGAGGAATGGCTTTTACCTTCTTGGTTGCCATGGGCCATGAGGTAGGGGATTCCCTGGTCGATGAGGAGAGCATTGAAACCTGTCGCCAGCTTTTAGACAGTTTTTCAAACATCGTGATTCCCGATGATTTCCTCTCCATGGCCACCACGGAAGCCTTTGGATCTCCCGAGAGTGGAAGTGGCCAGAGCAGCGTTAGCGGTCGCGACATCGCTAAGGGAGAGCGGGGTCTCGACATTGGGCCCAAAACCGCAGAGCGCTATGCCAGCATTTCTAGTGCCGCCGCAACCGTGCTGTGGAATGGGCCCATGGGCGCCTTTGAGGATCCTCGATTTTCTTCAGGTACACGAGCGGTAGCCGAGGCCCTGGCGCGAAGCGATGCATTCTCCGTCATTGGCGGCGGCGACAGTGCAGCCGCTGTTGCGGCCTTTGGTCTTGAAGACCAGATCAGTTTCATCTCCACCGGTGGAGGAGCGTCACTAGAGCTCATTGAACATGGTGACCTTCCAGGCATCGCAGCCTTGCGGGGGGATTTTCAGGACTCAGGAGGTCATCGATGACGAAGCGCAAATTACTCATTTCAGGTAACTGGAAAATGCATAAGGATCACCGGGAGGGCCTGCACCTCATTCGAGACCTTGGTATGCGTCTCAATGCAGAGACCATCGCCTCCGTTGAGGTCGCTGTGCACCCACCTTTCACGAGTCTGCGCACGGTGCAATCGGTCATAGAAGCCGATCGACTGCCGATCACCCTTGGCGCCCAGCACTGCTATCACGAAGACTCTGGAGCCTTTACGGGCGAAGTGAGCGCATCCATGCTTTCGAGTCTCGATGTTCGCCATGTCATCTGCGGTCACTCCGAGCGACGCCACATCTTTGGGCAAAGTGATAGTGAAGTTGCCAAGGCTGCAGTGGCTGTCGTATCTCACGGCATGGTCCCCTTGGTTTGTGTGGGAGAGACCGAAGCCGAGCGCGCAGCAGGAGAGACCGAAGCCGTGATCACGCGACAGCTCTCGGAGGTCCTCTCCACGCTTGGTAAGGCTCTTGACGGCATGATCGTGGCCTATGAGCCGGTCTGGGCGATTGGGACGGGACAGGCTGCTGAACCCGAGGACGCAGAAAGCGCAGCGGCGCTCATCAGGGGCTTAGTTGAGGCCCAGTGGGGCAAAGAAGCAGCCGAGGTTCTCAGGATCCAATACGGAGGCTCGGTGAAGGCCGACAATGCCGCGGAATACCTCGCTGTAGCAAATGTGGACGGTCTTTTGGTGGGTGGAGCAAGCCTGGAGGCCTCCTCCTTCGTGGATATCGTCACTTCTGCGGTCGGTTAGACTTCAGACCTGATGTTGACCGCTTTATATATCGCCATTGAGACCATTACCGCCCTCGCGCTGATTTTCCTCGTGTTGATGCACTCTGGTAAAGGTGGCGGACTCTCCGACATGTTCGGTGGCGCCATGAGCAACGCATCTCAGGGTTCAACTGTGGTGGAAAAGAACCTGGACCGCATCACCATCGTTGTGGCTCTGATTTTTGCCTTCACCACGGTCACCCTGGATCTTCGCCTGCAGTGAGGCACAGCCGGGCCTGGGGCGTGCCCCCTCTAGGGCTCGTCATCGCAGCCCTAGCCCTCGGAGCTTGTTCAAGCGCTGTTCAGGAACAAGGGACCACAACCACTTCTTCAACCGTTGTAACGAGCTCGCGCTTAACGCTGGGGGCAACTGGTGGTTTTCCTCGCTGCTTGCCAGCTGGGCTACCGATGAGCAATTCGGCTTCTTTGCTCGCTAATTTGCTTCTGCCGTCACCCTTCAGCCTTCGGTCGGATGGTTCCCTGCAGCCAAACTTGGACTTACTGCAAGACGGTAGAGCCGAAGTGGTGAAGACCAAGCCTTTTACCGTGGTCTATGCGATCAACCCTAAAGCCCGGTGGTCAACAAAGGCAGCCATCAGGGCCGGAGATTTTGTCGCGGCCTGGAGGGTTCGCGCTATTAGTAGCCGACCCGAATTCGCCCCTTACAGGCAGATCTCCTCTGTTACAACTGCTCATCACGGACTTCTGGCAACCGTCACCTTTGCTCAGCCCTATGCGGATTGGCGCGCCCTATTCAGCCAGTTGATCCCTAAAGCTATGGAGCCAGTCCCGGGTCAAACAGCCTGCATCAGAGTCCAAGCGGGCTTCACGCCATCGGGTACAGCCTGGGAGCTGTCGTCTACCAATGCCTCTTCGGTCAGTCTAGGAAGAGCTCCCCACTGGTGGGGAAGTGAGCAAGCCTTCTCAACGGTCAGTTTGCTTAATGCTCCGAATGCCACGGTCTTGGCGGACTGGGCCAATCGCCATGTAGTCGACGTCGCCTCGGTCGCTGATCCAGACGCGAATACTATTTCCGCTGCCTCAGCGGCCAGGGGGGTGACGAGGCGCCTGGCCCTGAGCTCACGATTACTGGACCTTGAATTCCAAAGCACCTCCGGGCCCACTCAGAACAAGGTCCTTCGCCGAGGTCTGATCGCAGCCCTCGATCGCCAACAAGTCACTACGCAACTCTTTGGGCAAGCATCGCTGCAATACACCCCAGCGGCTTCTCATCTCTTTGCGCCAAATGTTTCGGCCTATCCCTCGAACCTTTACCAAAGCCCCGTCGAGGCGCTAGCGAGCACGCCGGCGAGTTCTTCCGCAAGCAAGGCCTCTTCTTCCTCTCGGGCAAATCTCCAACGTGCGGCAAAACTTTTACGCAAAGCTGGCTACCACGTCCAAGGAGATATTTGGGAGGACGCAATGGGGACGCCGCTGCATCTGACCTTGGCTACGAGCAATGAACGCGTTGCTCTGCAGGCGGCACTCGCTTTGGTCAGCCAATTCAAAGCCTTTGGCATCGCCGTGACCCTGCAATCCTGCAGGACTTCAGAGCAAGCGGGAAGAAATCTGCGCGCCGGCAAAGTAGATCTCGCCCTCGTATTTCGCCCGATTTCACCACTAGCCACCCTCAGTGCTGATTGGTATTCGACCGCTACGGGGGCCAGTGGGAAGCTCGATTATTCGGGATTTAATGATCCTGAAGTCAATGCACTCTTTCTTGAGGCCAGCCAAGAGTTGAATCCTGTGGTGGCTCAGGAGGAGTATCAACAGATTGATGACCTCTTATGGCTTCACGCACCAAGCCTGCCTATCTCCTTTGTGCCGATGCTCTGGAGCGCCCGTCAAGACCTCAAGGGACCCTCGGCGCCTCTGCAGAGATCGGAAGAGCGTCGTGTAGGGAAAGAGTGTTCAGAGCCGTGTAG
>CAZTQJ010000124.1:0-4876 GCA_964615615.1 uncultured Acidimicrobiaceae bacterium | reverse complement strand
GTTTTTCGCTTCCCCATTGGAATTCCTGAAGCGGTGGCACTTGAACACGCACGCCTCGATGAAAAAGCTCTACGGCCGAGTACGCACGAGCTCTTTAGCGAGGTCCTGACCCGCCTGCGCGCTGACATTGTGGCACTCCGCATTACCGGTCGTAAGGGGACGGTGGTGCTCGGAGAGTTAGACCTGATGAGCCCCGCAGGGATGATCACCATGCCCTGCAGGCCTTCTGACGGCTTGATACTTGCCAGTCGTCAGGGGGTAAGTGCTCCCGTACTGGTTGCTGAAGCCTTGCTCGATGAGGTGGATGAGTAGGCCTTGCGCGCATTGGTCTCGGCTGATTCATTGGAGATCCTCATTAAGACCGCCACCAAGATGTAGTTGGCAACCAAGGAAGATCCGCCATAAGCAACAAAGGGCAGGGTAATTCCGGTGAGCGGAAGAATCCTTAGAACACCAGCCATGATGAAGAAAGCTTGAAAGCCGACCACAGTAGTGAGCCCCGCTGCCGTGAGACGAGCAAAGTCACTGCGTGCCGATTGGGCAATTCTGAAGCCCGACCCGATGAAGAGCGCGAAGGCCAGCACGACACAAGCCGCTCCGATGAGCCCAAGCTCTTCGCCGATTGCCGAAAAGATCATGTCTGAGGTGATCTCTGGTACCCATTGTCCTGAATGACCTAGGCCTAATCCTGTGCCCCCGACGCCTCCATTGGCCATGGCGTACCAGCCTTGGACCAGTTGTGCACCCTGATTGTTTACCCATTGAGGGGACCAGGGGTCCAGCCAAATCGAAACGCGAACGTGGACTTGATGGAAAAGCTGTGCCACCACGAAAGCGCCAACGGCAAAGAGCGCAGCGCCACCGACAAGATAACGACGACGCCCGGTAGCGAGCCAGAGCATGGCTAGGAAAAAGGTGAAGAGAAGCATGGCAAAGCCGATGTCGTTTTCGCTACCAATGATCGCCATCGCGAGTCCCCACATAAGCAGGATGGGCATGAGCGGCCGGGGGTCAATGACGAGTCGGTCCCCGATGCGAACTGAAGGGATGGAGAGGACTTCTTTCTTGTCAGAGAAGTATGAGGCAAAGAACACGACGAGTAAGAGTTTGGCAATCTCAATTGGCTGGAAGCGGATAGGGCCTAAGCCAATCCATAGGCGTGCACCATTAACGGTGTGGCCAAGGCCGGGCAGCAAGGGGGCAAGGAGGAGGGCTACGGCGATGATGAGCAGGAAGTAGCGGTATCTATCGAGATCTCTGGAGCGGCGAACAAGGAGCAGGGTGATGACGTAACCGATGACGCCGATGGCAGTCCAAGAGGCCTGCAATTGCGCTCTGGTGGGATTCCATCGCACGATGATCACGTAGCCCAGGCCGTTGAGGAAAGAGACAATAGGGAGCAGCGCAGGATTGCCGAGGGGTGCTAACCATCTATTGACTAGGTGCACCATCATGGCCAAGCCCAAGATCAGCGCGAGAAAACCGAATACATGGGGAGGGATCCTTCCCTTCGCGCCAATATTGGTTAAAACATAGAAGGCCAAGGTCAGCGAAGAGGTGAAGACCAGTAGCCAAAATTCGATTCTCCGTGGGGCTTTGCTGCCCCTCACAAAACTGGGCAGGAAGCGCTCACCCTTGTCGCTGCTCTGAGTTTCGGGCGTCTCCACGGGGCGAATCGTACCCTTCCGATAGGATGAACCAGAGGACACACCATGGAAACCGAACTCTCAGCCCTCATCGACAGCCCTCTCCAGCCTTCGCTGAGGGCCGTTTTAGACGAAGTTGGGGTGGATCGCTTTGCGAACCGGGAGCTCTCTCGCTTGGATTTTGGCCAGCGTCTCCTTGAACTGGCTGCAGATAGTGCGCTACCCGTCCTTGACAGGGTCAAGTTTCTCGCTATTTTCTCCGAACTGCTCGATGAGTTTTTCCAGGTACGTGTTGCCGGCCTAGAGGATCAAGAAGTTGCCGGGGTACGAACTCGCTCATCCGACGGCCTTCGTCCCGCTGAGCAGTTGGCGGCTATTCGCGATCGTGTCCTCGAGTTGATCGCTTACGAAGAAGAAGTCTTCTCTCAGCACCTCGCACCTGCCCTGCGGGAGAGCCAGGTCGAACTCGTCGAATACTCAGAACTCGCTGGCGAAGATGTCACCTTCCTTAAGGCTTACTTCCAGCGCGATGTCTTTCCTGTCCTTACGCCACTAGCCGTTGACCCCGGCCATCCCTTCCCCTATATCTCGAATCTCTCCATCAATCTCATTGTTGAAGTGCGAGACCCTCGTAGCGATGAGCTGCGCTATGCGAGAGTCAAGGTTCCACCGCTGCTCGATAGATTTGTGGTCCTGCCAGATCAGAGCAGGGTGGTTCGACTCGAAGAACTCATCGCGGACAACCTCCCCACACTCTTTCCCGGCGTCAGCCTCGGAGAGCATGCAGTGTTTCGCCTCACGCGTAATACTGACCTCGCCCTCGAAGAAGATGAGGCCGATGACCTCCTGGTGGCTATCGAAGCAGAACTACGCCGCCGGCGATTTGGGCGGGCCGTGCGTCTTGAGGTTGAACGCAACACCCCAACGAGGTTTCGCGAAATGCTGGTGCGTGAACTCGATCTCGACGACGATGCGGTCTACGAGGTCACCATTCCGCTCGGCCTACACAACCTTTGGACGATCGTCAACCTTGATAGGCCCGATCTGCGAAGTGAGAAGTGGGTGCCACGCATTCCGGCTCGACTGCGCGTAGCCGAGGGCGAACAACCGAGTATCTTCCGGACACTCAGAGAACGCGATCTCTTGGTTCATCACCCTTATGAGTCTTTTGCTGCAAGTGTTGAGTCCTTCATCGAACAGGCCGCAGATGACCCGCAAGTAGTGGGTATTAAACAAACCTTGTATCGCACGTCGGGAAATAGCCCCATCGTTGCCTCGTTGATCCGTGCCTCAGAGCAGGGCAAGCAAGTGGCCGCGCTTGTGGAACTCAAAGCCAGATTCGATGAATTGGCCAACATCGAGTGGGCGAAGGCTCTAGAAGACGCGGGCGTCCACGTCGTTTACGGCATCGTTGGCCTCAAGACGCACTCAAAGACTTCCTTGGTGATTCGCAAGGAAGGCAAGGCACTTCGTCGCTATTGCCACATCGGCACGGGTAACTACAACTCGAAGACCGCAAGAACCTACGAGGATCTGGGTCTACTCACAGCTGATGATCGCATCGGTACCGATGTAGGGAGTCTCTTCAACTTCCTTACGGGTTATGCCAGAGACGTCGACTATCGCGAAATTTTGGTGGCACCTGACTCCATGCGTGAGCGGTTGATTGCGCTGATCGATGAGCAGGCTGAACTTGGCGCGGCCGGGAGAATCGTGCTCAAGCTCAACGGCCTGACAGACCCCGCAATCATTGATGCGCTCTACCTTGCGGCCATGCAGGGATGTTGTGTGGAGTTAATCGTTCGAGGCCTCTGCTCCATACGCGCCGGTCGAGCCCCCTACAGTGACGGTATTCGGGTCCGATCCATTGTGGGTGATTTCCTGGAACACTCTCGTGTCTACCAATTCGGTAGCCCCGAAGCTCCTGGCGGCTTACGTTGTTACCTCGGCTCTGCTGACTTGATGGAGAGGAATCTCGACCGTCGCGTTGAGGTATTGACCCCCATCCACGAGCCGAAGATCCAAGCGCGTTTGAGTCACATTCTTGAACTTGCCTTGCAGGATGATCAGCATGCTTGGACGCTGTTGGAAGATCAAACCTGGCTGCGCGTCAAGGGTGAAGCCAAGGCCAGCCTGCAGCAGGCCCTCATGGAAGAAGTTAGAGCGCTACCTCGGGGCTAGGGCCTTCAGAGTTTTTCAGACGCCTCAGTGATACATAGGCCGCGCCACCCAAGGGGATGGGAAGCCAGAAATTCAGCAGGCGATAGCCCAGTACGCCGAGGATGGCCGTCGACTTCGGAACACCAAATCCCACCAGCGTGGAGATGAGCACACCTTCAACAACGCCGAGGCCGGCCGGGGTGATGGGAATAACGGCGAGAATCATGGCTAAGCCATAGGCAACCAAAAGGTCGAAAGGCGAGACGGTCGATCCAAAAGACCAGAGAAAAACCCACAGGCAGGTGGCGTCGAGCAGCCAGTTGGCTGCTGCCCAAGCCATCGCTCTCGACAAGAGACGACGGTTGGTGAACAAGATGGTGACGCGCTCCGCAACATGCCTCGTGAGACTCATCGCGCGTTCCTCGCCCATAAAGGGAATCCGACGAGCTATACGACCTACCCAGTCGGCTGCATGGTTCTCACCACGAATGAGCAACAAGACGGTGCCTGCGAAGGCCAGCAGTAGTAGGACGCCAGCCATGGCGGCAAAGCCGTAGAGGGGGTTGAAGCCCTGGAGGGGGATGGAAATAACTAAGGAGATCCAGAGAATCATGTTGAGCACCACAGCGGAGCCGATGCCTTGGACCGCTAGGCCGAGGGCTGCAGAGGCAGCGGGCACCTGGGCATCGGTGAGGAGGACGTAGCCGAGGGCTCCCCCAGGGGCCGTGCCTCCAGGGACGATATGGCTTACCGCCATGGTTGAAAGATTGATGCGCAAGAGGCGAAAGCGATCAGGTGGCTTCGGTTGAAATACCGCATGGGAGAATTCGGTGTAGGCGAGTATCGCGAGGATCTCAAAAACGGCTGCTAGGAGAACGAGCGCAAGATTGACATTGCTGAGGCTCGAAACCGATCTCCGGGCGGAGGCGATTTCAGGGATGAGCAGATATTCGAAAACAAAAAAAAGGCCGATCAGACTCAGGGTGATGCGCAGCTGCCGGCCCAATTTGGGCCTCCACCAAGGCCAGATCGGAAGAGCACACGTCTGAACTCCAGTCACCTGAAGCTAT
>CAZTQJ010000123.1:0-4893 GCA_964615615.1 uncultured Acidimicrobiaceae bacterium | reverse complement strand
CCTCAGGCAAGGGACCAGGGAGTTCAACGCTGACGCCACGCACCTGTAAGACGGGAGGAGAACTCGATGCATCAACAACAACCTGGGCTTGATAGGTCTGTGCCGTCGCCGTGGTGATCACCTCTTTGCCAAAGCGTTGCAACCGATCAACCACTTGACCCAGTCGCTTATCCATCACATTGATCACCACGACGGGAGCCATCTCGGCAATTTCAAGTTTGGCGTCCAAAATCGCTGCCATGGAGCCCATGCGCTCGAGATGGACAGGACCAATGGCGGTGAGCACCGCGACGTCGGGGCGACACCAGGAGCAAAGTTCGGCTATTTCACCGATGCCATAGGTCCCCATCTCTGCGATGAAGAGTTGATGTGAAGGACTGAGCTGCTCGTTAATGGTTCGGGCCAAGCCTGCACGATTATTAAAGGAGGCTGGAGAGGCGAGCGTTTCTAAACTGGTGGAGATGAGATGAGCGAGGTGTTGCTTGGTACTCGTCTTTCCATAGGAACCCGTGATACCCACTATGCGGGGTCCAAGGGCATCAAGCTTGCGCTTTGCTTGCGCTACAAAGCGGTCCATTTCGCGTCTCTGTAGGGGAGCCGTGAGCCGCAGCGCCAACTCCAAGGAAAGTGGCACGAGGATGGCAAGCGCACTGCTACTCACCGCAAGGCTTAGCCAAAGGCTGAGCAAGGAGCAAAGGATCACCGAGATTGCGAGGTGGAAGGCCGCGAGCGTCTTGAGCCTTCTCGTCCAGTGCAGTGCTCCGCTTCGACCACGCAGCCCCAGTCCCAAGGGACCAAATGCAAGCACCGCTGAACTCAGCAATACAGCGGAAGGCTTAAACAAAGCGAGACCGAGCGCCGCAATGGCGATACCGGCGAGCGAGATATTCCAGGGTCGCAAGGTCCACCACCGGCGGGTAAAGCGATACACGGATTCCGGCAGGTAGTGCTCACGCTGGGCGACTCTGAGCCACCTCGTGCTAGCCAAGGTCCAAGCCAGCACGGCGGCCGTGACCGAGAGCGCCCGCATCATGAACGAGTCCTCGAAAGCAGGCTGTCTATGGCTTGGCGAACGCGCTCAGGAGCCTCAATCACGACGTCGTGGCCCGATCCGACTACGACATCGAGTGAGGCCGAAGGCAAGATCTCACAAACCTCCTTCGCCATTGCCAGGGGAACATCGTGATCATCTTCACCCCAAACCATCATCAGGGGAGCTTGCATGCTGAGGAGCGCATCGCGATAGTCCTCAGAGACCACTTTGACGAGAACCTCGCGCATGACCCCTGTCGCCGCACGATAATCAGGCGAACCAAAGCGCTGGCGTGCAGCCTCTAAGCGATGCTCCGCAATGAGCCCGCGATTCGCCAAAGAGCGAATGACGCGATAGCGCAGGGGCACAGAGCGTGAAGCTGTCTTTTCACGGGCCAAGAGTGGGACACCGCAGAGCACCAAGCCCTTGACCAATTCCGGGTGAGTAGCTGCCAAGGCAACCGCTACGCGGCCTCCAAACGAGTGGCCGACCACAATGACAGGGTCCTCAAGTTCTCTCAAGACAGGGACCAAGAGTTCGGCGTATCCATGAGCGGCCATAGCCAGATCTGGTGGTGGAGACGACCCAAAACCGGGGAGGTCGAGGAGGAGTGCATCGAGGGCATTTGCTCCGGGTAATTCAGCCACTCCAAGCAGATCGCGGTGCGTCCTTCCCCAACCGTGCAAGAGCACAACCGTCGGCTCCCCCGAGCCACTGCGGACGCCAAAAATACTCCCCTCGGCAAAGGCTCTTAGGGCTGAAGGCATAGGGCCCTCGCTCTCCAGCAATGGAGAATCGCAAGATTATGGGGGGATGAAAGCACAGCAAAGCAAGCGTAACCGGCGAGAGCGACCTAGCGGGGCTGCCTTCAGATCATGAGGGCTATTCCTCGCTACGGTTAGCAGGTGGACGCACTTGCACCTAGCCCTCTTGCATTGACTGAAGCGCAGATTGAGGCCATCAACTCCCCCGCCAAGCGCATCGTCGTTTTGGCTTCTGCGGGATCAGGGAAGACACGCGTGCTCACCGAAAGGATCCTGCGACGGCTCCATGATGAGGAGCTGCCGACGCTTCACGTCCTCGCCACGACCTTTAGTCGAAAAGCCGCCGATGAACTGCGCCTACGCCTCTGGCGCGATGGCGTTCGAGGGATCAAGGCACAAACCTTCCACGCAACAGCACTCGAACTCATCACTGAAAAACGCGCTAAAGATGGCCGCCAGGCGGCCCGCTTGCTGAGCGATCGACGCCGGGTGCTCGCTGAAGCAAGGCAATCGAATCCCGCCTCAATCGCTTCCCTGGATCAGGAGATCTCTTGGGCAAAAGCGAGCCTCTTAAGTCCAAGCGAATATGCATCGGCGAGAGGCTCAGGTCGACGACCACCAGGGGGTCTCGATCGCTTTGTCGAGGTTTTCGCCAACTATGAAGAGGCTCGCCAACGAGCCGGGCAGATTGACTTTGATGACCTCATCGCTGAGGCCACTGAGGCCCTAGAAAGCGACCCTACTTTCGCCGCCGGGGTGAGATGGCGGTGGCGGCATCTTTTCGTCGATGAATTTCAAGATGTCAACCCCGCTCAGTTGAGATTCTTCGAAGCAATCGCAGGCACAGATCCTGATTTCTTCATCGTGGGTGACCCCGATCAATCTGTCTATGGCTTCAATGGCGCCGACCCAACAGTGCTCACCGAGTTGCCGCAGCGCTATCACGACGTATGCGTCCTTGCACTCAGCACTAACCATCGCTCAACACCCGCTATTGTGAGCGTGGCCGCCGCCTCACTTGGGCGTCGACCCGAGCAGCTTCCCTCAGAGCTCGTGGGAGAGATCCCGCGTGTGTTGTGCTTTGAAACCGAGCTGGAAGAAGCCGAGGCCATCGCGCTGAGCATTCGAGACCTCGAGCGCTCCGGCCTCCACCGCTGGACGAGCTTTGCGGTCCTGGCGAGGACGAATGCCCTCCTCATTCCCGTCCAACGAGCCCTCGAGTCACTTTCTATTCCGCTAGCCCTCGCTGCGCCTGCTTACGGACCCAAGGCCGCACTCGGTGCTGAGGGTCCAGACGATTGGCGAGAAAAGCGCGATGAAAAGCTCGATGCGGTCACCTTGTCCACCTTCCACAGAGCCAAGGGCTTGGAATGGCCAGTGGTATTTGTCATCGGCGTCAGCGAAGGAACGGTGCCCCTGAGGCATGCAGGGACAAACACCAAGGCATTGGCTGAGGAACGGCGTGGCCTCTACGTCGCGCTCAGTCGTGCTGAACGACAACTGCAGATTTCGTGGTCGAAAGCTTCTGCCGAAGCACTGACCGCGCAAGGCCCAAGACAGGCCAGTCGCTGGCTGCACGAGATCAGTGAACTGATCGAGGCCATTACATCGGCGAATGCTCCCCTCAGTCATGAAGAATCAGCACGGCGCTTAAGGCAAATGCAAGAAGAGCGAAATGTCGATGAGGAGTAGTAATGCAAGATGAAGCCTTGACGAGCGACGCACTCATCACCGAATTGCTCGCCATCTTTGGAGAAGAAGCCTGCTCGGTGGACGAGGCGCGCAACCGTGACTACCTCACTGATGAATCGCTACACGCTGCTGCCGCTAAGCCGATCTGCGTAGTTTGGCCGAGAAGCACTGAGCAAGTCTTGGGCCTCCTTGCGGCGGCCACGCAAGCTGGCGTGCGCGTCATTGCCCGAGGAAGTGGAACGGGGCTCTCGGGGGCTGCGGTAGCGACGAGCAATAGCATCGTCTGTTGCTTTTCGCGGATGAATGCTCTCCTCGATCTCGATATCGAAAACCGAGCCTGTGTGGTGCAACCCGGAATAAGCCTCGCCGAGCTTGAAGAAGCACTCAGCGGCACTGACTTGTTTTATCCCGTATATCCGGGAGAATCGTCAGCCTCACTAGGCGGGAATATCAATACCAACGCCGGGGGCATGCGGGCTGTGCGTCATGGTGTCACGCGCAACCACGTCCTCGGCCTAGAGGTCGTACTCGGTAGTGGCCTGCTTTTACGCAGCGGGGGCAAGTACTCAAAATCCTCTAGCGGTTACGACCTCACCCAACTCATCATTGGCTCAGAAGGAACCCTCGGGCTGGTGACCGAGATCACCTTGAAACTTTCCCATCGCTTAGCCCTCACGAGCACGGCATTGATTCCCTTTGCCAGCCTTGAGGCGGTTTGTGCGGCTGTGCCAGCGGTTGACGTCGGCGTTATTGCTCCTTCCATCCTTGAATATCTTGATTTCATCACTATGGACTCACTCACCAAAGCAGCGGAACTTGAACTCGCGATTGACCCAAAGATCAAAGAGCAGGCCATGGCCTACCTCGTCGTTGTTCTTGAAGGCCTCGACGAAGCCGATCTAGAGCGCCGAAACCTGGCCTTGGCACAAGCCATGGAGGAACTTGGTGGCTTAGAGCTCTACCTGCTGGCCCCGAAGGCTGGCCAAGCACTCGTCGAAGCACGCGAGCGGGCCTTCTACGTAGCCAAGGCTGCGGGAGCCAATGACATCATTGACGCCGTGGTGCCTCGCATGGCAATCCCCAGCCTGCTCACCAAGGCTGCCGAACTCGCCGCCGAAGTGGGGGCTTTTATGACCGGTTGTGGTCATGCCGGCGATGGCAACGTTCACCTCTCCGTCTTCTGTCCCGATGATCAGGAAAGGCAGCAGCTCTTGACTGCCCTCTTCGCCCAAGTCATAGAACTCGGAGGAGCGGTGAGCGGTGAGCATGGGCTGGGAACCGAGAAACGCTCCTACCATGAAGCACTGATCGATCCAGCCCGAGTAGCACTTGATGACCAGATCAAAGCAATCTTCGATCCAGATCGGAAGAGCACACGTCTGAACTCCAGTCACCTGAAGCTAT
>CAZTQJ010000122.1:0-4916 GCA_964615615.1 uncultured Acidimicrobiaceae bacterium | reverse complement strand
GATAGCTTCAGGTGACTGGAGTTCAGACGTGTGCTCTTCCGATCTCAACTCACGGGAAGTCATGAAGTGACGGTGACCGCGGACGGCACGGAGGCGGCGAAATTGAAGGGCCGTCACATCATCCTTGCCTCGGGCTCTCGTCCAAGGACACTTGGGAGTTTAGTTATTGACGGAAAAGTCGTCGTGACTTCCGATGAGTTCCTCGAGATTGAACGCTTGCCAAAAAGCGCTGCCGTAATCGGTGCTGGGGCAATTGGTTGTGAATTTGCATCGCTCCTCAGTGACCTTGGCGTAAAGGTCTCCTTGATTGAAAGCCTTGATCGCGTACTCGCAGGCTGCGATAAGGATATTTCTGCGACCATCGCACGCTCATTCAAGAAGCGCAAAATTTCTATCCTTACGGGAACGCAAGTCACTGGCCACGAACTGCTCGCAGATGGAAGGGGCGCACATCTGAACTTTTCCGAAGGTGATGGCATTGATGTTGAGCTCGTAGTCGTGAGCGTGGGGCGTGAAGCTTGTACGAGTGGACTCGTCGCTGATGGACTAGCAATCGTGCTGGATCCGTCGGGAGCCATCGCCGTTGATGAATACCAGCAAACGGCAATTCCTGATGTCTACGCAGTTGGCGATGTTGTTGCCGGCTCCCCACAACTCGCCCATGTCGGATTTGCAGAGGCTTTAGTTGCGGTGGGGCGCATCCTCGGTGAGGAAGTTGAACCGGTCAATTATGAGCGGGTTCCCTGGGCGATTTACTGCCAACCAGAGGTCGCCTTTGCTGGTCTGAGCGAAGAAGAAGCAGTCGATCGCGGGATTCCTGTGGTGGTGTCGAAAGACACTTTCATGGGAAATGGCCGAGCTCGCATCATCGGCCACACCGATGGCTTGGTGAAGATCGTGGCTCAGGCAAACAGCGATGGCAGCGCGGGGCAGGTGCTGGGCGTCCACCTCTGTGGGCCCTGGGTCACCGAACAACTCTCGGGTGGCTACTTCGCCGTGAATTGGGAGGCCAGCGCCACACAATTGGCAGGCCTAATTCAGCCCCACCCTTCCTTGAGTGAGAGCTTTGGTGAGGCGGCACTCGCACTCGTTGGCCGGGGACTGCACCTTGCCTAGCGATACCAGGATCGAAAGGCCCTTAGAGGTCCGCCATCTCGGCACGGTGAGTTATGAAGAAGCCTGGTCCCTGCAGCGCAGTCTCTGTGAACATGCAGATGCTGACTATCTCCTGCTTCTCGAGCACCCTCCAACACTCACTTCAGGTCGGAGCGCGTCAATGGATGATCTCTTGCGAGATCCACCGCCTCAAACCGCAATAGTGAAGTCTGATCGCGGCGGCCAGTGGACTTGGCATGGCCCCGGTCAGCTCGTTGCCTACACCGTGGTCACGCTCAGTGATGATCCAGGAGCCGGACCGGCCCATGTGTGCCTTCTAGAAAACGCCACCATCGAGGCACTCACCGAGATCACCGCTGGGGCTAGCCACTTTGGTCGACTCGACGGTAAGCCTGGGGTCTGGGTTTTGGAAAGCGGAGCTACGCCCATCAAGCTGGCTTCGGTGGGCATCCGGACGATTCGTGATCATTCAGGGCGTCGCCGTAGCCTTCATGGCATCGCGGTCAATATCGACTGCGACCTGACGGGCTTCGCCGACATTGTGGCCTGCGGTTCCGCAGAACTTCCCGTGGGTAGCTTGAGTTCCTTGGGTTACCAATGCAGCCTTGAAGATTTCCGCAGGGTTCTCGAAAGAGTATTGGCTGAGGCTTTGGGTCCTCAGACGCGAACTGCCGCCGTGACCCAGTACCGCCGGGCAGCAGAGATAGAGCGCCGCCCCGAAAGAAGCCGTCGTCTTGAAGAAGCGGGCGTAGATCTCACTTCCGCTCTAGATATCAGCGAGCGAAAGCCAGAATGGCTTCGCATCCCCGCAAACATGGGCGAGGCCTATCTCTCACTCAAGAAGACGGTGGGGGACTTAGGCCTGGTGACGGTTTGTGAAGAAGCCGGTTGTCCCAATATCTATGAGTGTTGGCAAGACGGCACGGCAACCTTCATGGTCAATGGAGATCGCTGCACGCGCAACTGTGGGTTTTGCCTTGTTGATACACGACGGCCCAATCCCCTTGACTCCAGCGAGCCAGCGCGTGTTGCCGAAGCCGTAGCGAAGTTGGGGCTATCGCATGCGGTAGTTACCTGCGTTGCCCGAGACGATCTCGAGGACGGCGGTGCCGCTGCCATCGCGGCAACTATCCGGGCGATTCGCGAGCGCAGCCCAGGAGTGGCTGTAGAGGTCCTAATTTCTGATCTCAAGGGTTCAAGCACTGACCTTGGAGTCGTTCTGGAAGCAGAACCCGAAGTGCTCAACCACAATCTCGAAACGGTCATACGTCTTCAGCGCGCCGTGCGACCGCAGGCCGATTACGTGCGCTCCCTTGCCGTACT
This sequence comes from uncultured Acidimicrobiaceae bacterium, assembly GCA_964615615.1. Lineage (GTDB taxonomy): Bacteria > Actinomycetota > Acidimicrobiia > Acidimicrobiales > RAAP-2 > CAZTQJ01. The sequence goes on along the minus strand of CAZTQJ010000122.1, from coordinate 2,477 downwards.
TGCGCGGGCTAAGGAAGCGGGCCTCAAGACCAAGTCAGGTTTGATGGTTGGCCTAGGGGAAAGCATCGAAGAGGTTGAAGTGGCTTTGGCTGACCTTGCGGCCGTAGGTGTCTCCATGGTCACCGTTGGCCAATACCTGCGACCGAGTCGTGAGCATTTGCCCGTCCATCGATACTGGACTCCGGAGGAATTTGATGAGATCGCTACACGAGGTCTGGCCTTAGGTCTCGCTCACGTTCAGTCTTCGCCACTCACGCGGTCGAGCTACCACGCCCGTGAAGCCTCCTCAGCGGTTCCGGTGACGCTCGTGAGGAACATGCCGTCAGCGCTAAGCGGGACAACTTCGGCAATTAGGTCCCTTTAGGACTGCAATGGGGCTCTCGGCAGGGCCTGAGTAAATTTCTTTCTTGAGTTATGGTGAGAACGTGAGCATTGCCTGGCGACCCAAACAGGCCTCTGAGGCTCCATCAAGGAAGCTAATCCTCACTGCCTTTGGCATTTGTTCGGTCCTTGGTTTCGGCCTAGGGCTAGCAGCCTGTACTTCACCTGCAGCCCGCTCGGCATTAAAGGCACACTCCAGCAGTACAAGGTCGCAGCCGCCCCGATCAAGCACTTCTCTACCTTTATCTACGCCCAGCCCGAGTTCGCCAGGGGCGATGGCTAAGCGAGTGCCACTCCAAAGCCCCAATTTTGGCGAGTTTTACTCACCAAGTCGCAATATCTCCTGCGAGATGAACACCGCTCCTCAAGCCGGTGGAAGCTTTGCCGATGGCTCGCCGATTGCCCCTTATGTCATGTGCATGTCGCTAAACCCGGCTCAGAGCGCCACACTGTTGACTGACGGTTCCGTCATGGACTGTTTGGGCATTAAATGTCTGAGCAATGCTGGTATTGATACGCCGATACTGCCTTATGGCAGCGAAACGGGGGCCGGGCCCTTCCTCTGCAGCTCGAGCACTGAAGCCATGACCTGCAAAAACCTCTCGGGAAAGGGTTTTTCCATCTCGAGCTCGGGACTTAGCCATCTTGGCTAAGTCGTAATAAAACCACCATCACACTGATTTCCAGAAGCCTGAATAAGAGTGTGAGCCTCTTGACCACTGACTCAATCGCTAGCCTTTTGGGATTAATTAACAAAAATGCTGATAGCAATAGGCCAATTTCCCCTATTGCTAGGGAAACAAGAGCTACGAGATTTCTCGCTGAATCTGCAGTGAGTAGGCGATGAGCAAGCTGACCAAGACCGGGAGGGGATTTCCTATCCCCACTTGCTAAAAATCCCACCCTGCCTCGCTCTGTATGAGCGGGGCCAAATCTTTAGAAAAGATTTCCATAGTCTTGGTCATCGTCGCACTGCTGGGATCCATTGTTAGCAACCTGCCTTTCTATTGACATTTGTCAATTTTTTTGCCATTATCAATTTTGGGCTTTTCTAATTTCACTCTCCTAACGACTGAGGTATTACGTGTTTCGTGTCACCAATCCTGCGAAGTCTGTCTCTCGATTAGTTGCAGGGAGCCTTGCCGGGATCTTGAGTCTCTCCGGCCTCGCCGTAATTGCCGCAAGTGCACCAGCGGGTGCAAGTGCCAACCTTCCTGGATCGCTTTCGATCTTTGCCGGTAATGGCAGCGGCAGTAATCCAACGGCCGGCCCGGCCTTGAGCCGGTCGCTCCCGCAGCCTTGGGGTCTTGCGACTGACTCCTTAGGCAACGTCTACGTTGCCGACCCCTCCTTCGGCGGAGTTGAAAAGATCACCGCTGATGGGACGCTCTCGGTCTTTGCCGGTACTGGTAATTCGGGTAGCCCAACAGCTGGTCCAGCTACAAGTTCTGACTTTCTATGGCCCTACGGCGTCGCCGTGGACTCCGCGGACAACGTCTACATTGCCGACACCGGTAACCGTTTGGTTGAAAAGGTCACCCCCGACGGCACGCTGTCGATCTTTGCTGGCACCGGCATCCAGGGTTCCCCAAGCGCTGGCCCGGCCACGGATTCAAATTTGTGTGGCGTCACGAACCTTGCATTCGACTCCTCAGACAACCTCTACATCATCGATGACTGCAATCACGTAGTCGAAAAGGTCAGCCCCAGTGGCACGCTGTCAATTGTTGCCGGTAACGGTAGTAGTGGCGCTCCAACTCCAGGACCAGCCCTAGATTCGCCGCTGGGCAGCGTCTACGGCATTGCCGTGGACTCTTTAGGAAACGTCTATGTTGGCGACCCAGACAACAACGTGATCGAAAAGGTCAGCCCCAGTGGCACACTGTCGATCTTTGCCGGTAACGGCACACTTGGTAGCCCTGTAGCCGGGCCAGCTACCGCCTCGCCGTTTTACTACCCTCGGGGCTTGGCTGTTGATTCGGCAAACAACCTCTACATTGTTGACGCCTTTAACAACGTGGTCGAAAAGGTCAGCCCCGACGGCACGCTGTCAATTGTTGCCGGTAACGGTAGTAGTGGCGCTCCAACTCCAGGAC
>CAZTQJ010000121.1:0-5025 GCA_964615615.1 uncultured Acidimicrobiaceae bacterium | reverse complement strand
GACTAAAGCCCGTGGAATCGCGGTCGGCAATGCGCTCAGGGATAGCAACGAAAGGGAAGGCCGCTTTAAAGGAGGCGAAGCGCTCGACACTTGCCGGGTCATCGTCTCCGGGGAAGAGCTCGGCGAGATGCTCCATGCCCTCTCCACCGAGGAACTCTCCCTCGTCTTCGCAGCTGTAGCCAACAATGAGGATGGCGACGTCGCTGCTCGAAGCGAGTTGGCGTGCAGCGTCGATATCTTCTCCATCGAGAAGCTTGACGCGCTCGACCCCGAGGGCTGCTTGGAGACCTAGGGCAGGGGTGACTACGTCATCGGCCCAGACGTCGCTGGAGCCGCCATCGCCAAGGTTCACCTTGTCGGCGAATCTTCCGATGAGGGCGACGGCGTGAAGCGCATCGGCATTCAGTGGGAGGAGGGGACCGTCAGCCAAGGTCTCATTGCGCAATAAGACGGTGGATGCCACTGCTGCTCGGTGGGCAAGTTCCCTATGGGCTGGGCTCATGAGCACCGAACGTGGTGCTTGGCTTGCTGCGATCAGCGCATGGAAACGGATCAGCGTGGAGACCGTAGGCAGGATGCAAGCATCTACGTCATCCCAGCTGAGCTCCTTGGCTTCGAGGGCTGCACGCAAATTGCTGTGACGCATCATTTCGTAAGGCATTTCGACGTTGAGTCCAGCCTTCACTGAAGTCGCTGCATCTCGCATGCCAAAAATCCAGTCGCTAATCACGAAGCCTTCAAAGCCCCACTCCTCACGCAGGATCGTGGTGAGTAGCTCATGATGATCTCCACACCATTCACCATTGACCTGGTTGTAGGCGCTCATCACCACAGCGACGCCTTCATCTACGACGCGCCGGAAGTGGGGGAGAAATACTTCATGAAGAGCCTGTTCATCGACGGTGACGTCAACCTTGAATCGGGTGTTCTCCATGGAGTTGCAGGCAAAATGTTTGACCACGGCCATGGCGTGACGTTGGACGCCTCTTGTCAGCGCAGCGCCCATTTCTCCTACGTGGTAGGGATCTTCTCCATAGGTCTCTTGAGCGCGACCCCAGGCGGGGTGGCGTAGGAGATTGATGCAGACTCCGCCATAGAGGTTGGCTCCAACGGCTCGGATCTCTTTACCGATGGCTTCGCCGATTTCCTCTTCGAGCTTGGGATCCCAACTCGCGCCTCTCGCCATGGTGACGGGAAAGGCGGTGGCGTGGTCGACAACGACACCTCGGGGACCATCAGAAAAACTGAAGCCGGGAATGCCAAGTCGTGGAACACTCATGGCCGGGAATGGCCGATAGTGATAGCCGTAGCTGCCAATGTCTTCAAGCCCACCCCAAAAGGGCAGATCGCCGTCAAGGCAGCTCAAACGCTCCTCTTCAGTCATGGCGGCAACAATCTGCGCGGCAAGTTCGCGCGGATCAGCACCTGATGCGTATTGGCTAAGGGCGGCTTCAAATTGCATAAGGGGCATCTTTCCACGCTGGGGTGACTCAGGTTTAGATCCTTCTGCCTGCCATATTCCTTCCAGGAGGGCGTCATAAAAGCTGAAGAAATGCCTAGGCTTGGGCCTTCAAAGTTCAATCAGCAACAAGGAGCATGAGATGGCCATCAGCGTTGGAACAGCAATCCCCGACATCGAGATTCGCAGCATGGGTGATTCCGGTCCCGCCCCAATCCGTACCGGCGATGCTCTCGGCCATGGAAAAGTAGTGCTCTTCGCGGTTCCTGGTGCCTTTACGCCCACTTGTTCAGACTTCCACCTCCCGAGCTTCGTACTGCGCAACGAAGAGCTCCGCGCCAAGGGCGTTGACACCATTGCGTGCATCTCGGTGAATGACGCCTTCGTGATGAGCGCCTGGGGAGCCCAGCAAAATGTTGGCGACGGTGTGTTGATGCTGGCTGATGGCAACGGTGACTTCACCAAGGCTCTTGGTCTTGAAATGGATGGATCAGGCTTTGGTCTCGGCATCCGTTCGCAGCGCTACGCCATGATCATTGAAGAGGGAGTCGTTAGCATGCTCAACATTGAGACTGCTCCTGGCTCCATTGAGCAAAGTGGCGCCGAAGCGGTACTTGCAGCGCTCTAAATCCCCAAAACGACCTGTCAGAGGTCTTAGTATGAGTGAAGACAAGGGGATAAGGCATGACTGAGGTTTCTGTAGAACGCACTATTGCCGCAAAGCCCGAGGACATTTATGCCTTGGTCTCTGCCTTAACGCGCATGGGCGAGTGGTCTCCAGAAGCTACTGGCGGAACATGGCTGAAACCTTCGACGGGACCGGAAGTGGGCGCAAAGTTCCTTGGAGAGAACTCGACCGGTGGTCAAAGGTGGAAGACCCTCGCTACGGTCACTGAAGCTCAAGTTGGCAAGCGTTTCGTATTTCGTATCAGCGCTCACGGACTTAAAATTTCTGATTGGTCTTATGAGATTGTTGATCAGGGCGATGGCCACTGCAAGGTTATAGAGCACTGGGTTGATCGCCGTAATCCCATGATGCGTTTAGGGAGTCGCTTGCTCACGAAGGTTGGCGACCGGAAAAGCTTCAATGCGAAGAATATGGAAGCCACGCTGGCTGCCATCGAAGCCAGTCTCAGCGCTGAGTAGCCGCAGCCAGCCCTTTAAGCATCTCGCCGTGGCCTCGCCGCGGGCATCCACTCTGGGCCTGCCGTCTCATTGATGCGATTGAGCAGGCGCTCGCCTATGGGCTCAATGAGATTCAGAAATTTCACGGTGAAGTCTTCGCCGAGGAAACGCCAGGCCTTCTCGCAAATCTTGTCCGTCCTGTTCTCAAGTTCTTGGCGAAACGCCAGGCCGGCCTCGTTGACCTTGCCCTTACTGGCATAGCCGCGAGCTTCAAGCTTGGTGAAGGCCTCAGCGAGTCCCGCATCATCGGCCCCACGGCTGCGAGGGATCCATTGCTCGGGGTAGTTGAGGAAGGCATTGTGCAAAATGCCCGCTTCAATACCGCTGACGTCTTCTGAAGCGAGCACCGCCCAGTGTGAATCTCCTCGCCACTCACGGATGCAGTTGACGGCTAACCATGCCGATACCAAGGGGTCGGCAGCTCGCTTCCATCCAAGATGGGCGGCAAAGAGCGGTCGAGCAGAAAGTGGCAGGGATTCCGCAGCCATCCAAAGTTCAGGACCCATGCGCTCAAGCTCGTCGCAGATTTCTGGAACGTAGAGGCGAAGGCCATCGCCAACAGCAGCATTTCGTGCGTCCGTGACCGCATCGAAACTGGTCACGGCTTCAGCCATTCCGAGACAGGCTTCGATGAAGATGGGGCTAATGGAATAGAAGCTCGAAGCTACGACCTGGTGACCAGCGGGGGCCAAAGGCGCCCCACGGCTCACGATGTAGTAACCGATGCCATCGTTGATCCCGAGGGCGGTATAACGCTTAATGGCTTCGGGATCCCAATAGATCCAACCAATAAGTCGATGCGAAGCTAGCGAGGCACGGGCTGAAAGTGATGGCCATGATTCCATGGCCAAAGCCTACTGAGCCCAACTCACCCTCGGCGTGGCCAATTGGAACGTTCCCCCGCAAAGCGATCCATGATGGCCTGTCATAGACTGTGAGCATGCCAGCAGCAGTCTCGAGTTCGAAAAAATACCTTGCCGCAATGCTCACAGCGGCCCTCAGCGCAGCCTTGCTTTCAGCCTGTGCTAGCGAGACTTCTCAGATCGCAGGATTGTCGCCGAATCAGGCCGTAGCGAAAGCCTGCAAGGCAACGCTTGGCGCACAGGGCATCACTGCCTCAACCAAGGTGCTCAGTGCAGCGGGTCCCCAGTTGACCGCCAATCTCTCCTTTGCGGCATCCGATGCTCGCGGAAGCCTCCACTATGGCAATGGAGCTTCGGCACAGGTCTTAAGCCACGCCAAAACTCTCTATTTAAACGGGAACGCGAAGTTCTGGAAGAAAACGACAGCCGGCATCACCATTCCTCAGTCCATTCTTGATCGGATGGCTGGTGTGTGGCTCCGCAACTCGGCGAAGTCTTCGGTGCCAACCATGCGAAAAAGCATCCTTCGCTATGGAGATCCGAAATTAGTTTTGGCGTCCTGTTCTGCCAAAGGCGCTTTCTTCGCGCGTGCCGGCAGGGGCGAAGTTCATGGGGCAAGCGTTGAGCGCTTCACGGGAAATGTCAATGGAGAGCGCATCAGTCTTTCGGTAGCAACTTCAGGGAAGCCCTACGTGCTCTTGGTGAGCAGTGTCGGTGGGCCTGAGCGCTTGAGCACGGAGTTTTCCGATTTTGGCAAGGGGGTGGATGTTTCCATTCCCACGCCTAACTTTGATCTCGTGCCCATTTTGAAGATCCTGGCGGGGATTCAGGCCATGGGCCTAAATCCCCTCGGATAGGCGGGGCGGCTCCTCTGGTCCCCAATGGAGCCTGCTAGTTTTTCGCGAGAACGTGTTCTCGTTTCTCGAACTTCGGGAAACGACTGAGGGAGGTAAACCCATGGCCAACGCAGTCATCGTTGAGGCGGTCCGTACCCCTATTGGTAGGCGTAATGGAGGCCTTGCTGGCCTTCACGCGGCCAGGATTCTCGCCACGGCACAAAAGGCCGTCATTGAGCGCGCAGGGATAGACCCCATCACGGTGGAACAGGTCGTTGGGGGTTGCGTAACTCAGGCCGGAGAGCAGGCCTCCAATGTGACCCGTACTGCATGGTTGTCAGAGCAGCTCCCCTACGAAACTGCTGCAACCACTATTGATTGCCAGTGCGGTTCCTCACAGCAGGCCAATAACTTCATCTCCAACTTGGTCACCGCTGGCGCTATCGACGTGGGCATTGCCTGCGGCGTTGAGGCCATGAGCCGTGTTGGCCTGGGCGCCAATGCCTTCAATGGTCCTGGATCGTCGCGTCCCGGAGATTTCCCTTGGGACATGCCAGACCAATTCGGCGCTGCCGAGCGCATTGCTGAGAAGTACGGCATCACGAGGGCTGACGTTGACTGGCTGGGTTTTGAATCACAGCGCAAGGCAGCTGCCGCTTGGGCTGAAGACCGCTTTGCCCGC
>CAZTQJ010000120.1:0-5037 GCA_964615615.1 uncultured Acidimicrobiaceae bacterium | reverse complement strand
AGATAGCTTCAGGTGACTGGAGTTCAGACGTGTGCTCTTCCGATCTGAGGGAAGGTCCACCTTGGCTAGAACGAACTAACCATTCGAGATATTTTGCCTAAACCGGCACGGTGCAGGTCGCCAGGTCAACGTCGAGCCCATTGGGATTTCCGTCAGTCGTACGGTCAAGCACCGTGACACGTGTGTGCCTCGTGCCGAATGAACTGAAACGGTAAAGCTGACCATTCTGGTTAGAGAGGCCGATGAAGTCTCCGTTGGAGGCAAGCGCCAAACCACCAATTTTTAGGAAGCGTGATCCACGTGGCAGCCAGCTGTAGCTGACATCTCCCGTGTTGAGGTTCAAACCCCAGACCTTGGTTGCTGCAACTGTCCAAACTACGGAGTTCTCAATCACAAGGTCAGCACCAAAGCTCGGGAAGGCATCCGGCAACATGATCTCGGTAGCCGCCCTCGTCGACAGGTCAATCTGGAAAAGCCGGTGATTTTGCGTCGATACATAGTAGAAGCCAGTAGCCGTATCAATGTCTCCGGCAAGGTAGGTCTCCTTGGGAAGACCAGTCACGCGCCCCAGGTACTTCTGGATTCCGCCTGCATCAACCCTGACGAGTCCACCCTTACGCGGACCCTTCTGGTAGAGGCCGTAGACAAATCCTCGGATCGGGCTGTAGCCGATGGCGTTCAAGGCATCCTGCTGGCTGCCGATTGCAGTCCAGGTACTCAGGTCAGTGCTCTGAAAGAACTGTCCGTTCGCCATGGCAATTTGCTCTCCGGGCACGCAGGCCAGACTCCCTACAACAATGGGACCAGCAGGAGAGCTCGGCGGGCCATCGCCAACGCGGTTGTGAGCGGTCACCTTGAAGGTGTAAGCATCACCGGTCGTAAGGCCTGAAATCTCGCAACTCATCGCTCCCGTCGGGTTGTTGCCCGAATAGCTGCAGGATGCAACGACATTCCCATTTCCGTCGTAAGCGGTAGCGGTATAAGAGTCGATTGCGGCGCCGCCGTCAGAATCAGGGATGGTCCAAGTGATGGTCACGGCTGAGCTACTGGTGCTCAATGAGACGTTATTTGGCGCATCAGGTAGCACGCCGGGAACGATCGAGCTCGATGGTGATGCAGGAGGGCCAGCGCCCACCTCATTAGTGGCCGTGACCTTAATGACATAGGTCGCGCCATTGGTCAGGCCCGTAATGGTGCAGCTCATGGGGTTGGCGATGTCATTGCCGGTGTAGTTGCAGCTTGCCACGGCAATGCCGTTGCCATCGTAGGCAGTTGCGGTGTAGGAGTCGATTGCGGCGCCACCGTCAGTATCGGGGACTGTCCAGGTAACGGTCGACGACGCATTGTCCTGGGTCGCCGTGACGCCGTTTGGTGCACTTGGCGTGGTCATGGGCGTACTCGGAGCGCCCTTTTCGGTTGTCTCGCTAGCTCCGCCTTGGTTCGTGGCGGTGATGGTGAAACGGTAAAGCGTCCCGTTGGTGAGACCAGTAACCGTGCAGTTGTATCCCGAATCAGTATTCGTGGTGTAGCTGCACGTCCCCGCAAGATTGCCGTCGGGGTCATAGGCCTTGACCAAATAGGTGACAATCGCGTTGGGGTCAATGGTGGTGGAAGGAGTCCATCCAACCTTCACTTGAGCATTGCCGGCCTCGCCCGTGATATTGGTTGGCTTGAGCGTCCAGAACGTGGCGCCGTCAACTGGTGCGGTGGGGTTTAAGCCTGTTGCCACGACTGTAGGAGTCGTACCACCAGTTTTCAATTGGGAAACCTTGTAGATCTTTCCCGAAGCGTTTGCTAGCCAAACCAAGCCGTCACCGCCACCATTTACATCTTCCCACAGCGCGCCCGCAGGGCCGGTGTCAGAGATGGTGAAATTCACCGACAAGGTACTAAAGTTGCTCAAACTAAATCCATGGACGAACTGGACGTTGCTGCCGTCCTTGTCCACTGTCCAGAGGTTTCCAGACTCAATAATGAAGTCTGCACCCACCACGAAGGGGATGGAGCTGGTGAGGTCCGTAGCCACGCGGGTATCGAGATTTACCGAGTAGAAACTTCCATCAACCGTCGAGGCATAGTAGGTCCGGGTGGCTGGATCGATATCACCAGCATTGACGCTGGCGTTAGTGGCAATTCCTGAAACTGAGCCAAGCAGGGTGGCTTGGCCGTCGAGGGTGACGGAGTACATGTTGTTGGTAGGGATTTTCATCGTAATCAACTTGCCCGAAATATCGTCGTAGGCAAGGCCGTTCAGGGGTTGACCCGTACTGCCCACCGTGACCCAGGTAGCGGGGTCATTTGCGCAGTCCAACTTCGTGTTCTCAATCATGAAGTATTTGTATCCACTACAACTCGAAACAACAGTCAATGAGGGCGGGGCAATGGCAGCTGCTGGCAATGCCATGAAACCGCCAGCGAGGGTTGTCGCTGCGATCACGGCAACTAGGCCTCGGCGGATTGATGCGATCATCAATCGACTGAAGTTTGAAACATGGAATGTGAATGACACGAAAGACTCCTTATGAATACAAATTAACTTGAAAATTATTCTATCTCCTGCAAGCTTTCTTCAAGCGATAAGGCGGTACCGTAGTGCCAATTTCGCACGGAAGGCGGGGCAAAGAAGTGGAAGTTCTTCTCCTCCAATAGCGAATGTCCGGTAATTTTCAAGGAATTACCGGACATTCGCAAGCAAATTATGGAGGGCTTTTCCTCTAGGGCGCCACGCAATTCGAGAGGTCCATGTCGAGACCGTTGGGGTATCCATCGACTGCAGTCCCGAGCGAGGTCACTGTGACGTGGCCTGAGCTGATACTGGCAAAACGGAAGAGCCGGCCGTTCTGGTTCGACAGGCCGATCAAACTTCCGTTGCTCCCCAAGGTGAGGCCACCAATCTTTAGGCCTCGCGAACCCTTAGGCAACCAGCTCGACGTCACATTGCCGGATACCAGATCGAAACCGGAAATCTTGCTGGTGGTCACGTTCCAAAGCATGGAGCCACTAATCGCGAGGTCTGCCCCAAACTTCGGGAAGGCGTCAGGAACTACAAGCTCGGTGGCCACGCGGGTCGAGAGATCAATCTTGAAGAGACGGTGGTTTTCCGCAGACACATAGTAGTAGCCAGAGGACGGGTCAATGTCGCCTGCGAGGTAGACAGCCTTGGGTAGTCCGCTAATGCGACCGAGCAACTGCTGACCCCCGCTGGCATCCACTCGCGCGAGCTGCATCTTGCTCGCACCTTTTTGATAAATGCCGTAGATATAGCCACGTGCCGTGCTGTAGCCGATGGCATTAAGCGCTTCATGCTGCTGACCAAATGCGGTCCAGCTGCTGAGGTCAGTAGTCACATAGAACTGCCCATTAGCCATGGCGAAACGCTCACCAGGTACACAAACCAGGCTGCCCACCGCAATGGGGCCAGCCGGCGAGCTCGGCGGGCCGAAGCCCACGAGGTTGTGAGCCTTCACCTTGAAGCTATAGGCCGAAGCATCGGTCAAGTTTGAGACCGTGCAGTCCATCCTGCCCGAGGGGTTGTTACCCGTGTAGCTGCAACTCCCTGCCACATTGCCGTCGTCGTCGTAGGCAGTGACGCTGTAGCCGTCGATAGCTGCCCCACCGTCAGTAGCAGGAATGGTCCACGAGATAGTTACCGAGCCAGACACCGTACTCAGACGCAGGCCCATGGGAGCGCCTGGTAGATCAGGGGTCGTGACCGCGTCGGCAGGCGACGCGGGTGCCCCGTTACCAAGTGAGTTGTGAGCCCTGACCTCAAAGCTGTAGGTGCTTCCATTGCTGAGGCCACTAACGGTGCAATTCATGGCACCCCTGGGGTCGTTGCCCGTGTAGCTACAACTGCCGGCGACGTTTCCGTTGACGTCATAGGCCGTCACGCTGTAGCCATCAATGCTCGCGCCACCATCAGTATCGGGGATAGTCCAAGAAATGGTCACTGCTCCGAGATCCGCGGAAGCCGTGACGCTGTTTGGGGCACTGGGAAAGTCGAGCGGAACAAGCGCTGCAGGTGGCGAACTTGCAGGGCCATCACCGACACGGTTATGAGCGGTGATTTCAAAGCTGTAGCTCGATCCATTCGTCAGGCCGCTAATCGTGCAACTCATCGTGCCTGTCGGGTTGTTGCCCGTGTAGTCACAGCTACCAGCAGGGTCTCCATTGCTGTCGTAGGCCGTAACGGTGTAGCCATCAATGCTCGCGCCACCGTCGCTCGTGGGAATTTTCCAAGAGACGCTCGCCGATCCAGCACCACCTGTCACCGAGCTGCCGTTAGGCGCACTTGGTACATCGGCAGGAACTACGGGCCCAGCCGATCCGCTCTGGGGCCCGTCACCGACACCGTTATGCGCCGAGACCTTGAAGAAGTAAGACAGGCCGTTGATAAGACCGGAGATGATGCAGCTCATAATCGCCGAGGGGTTGTTGCCAGTAAAGCCACAGATACCAACCACATTTCCGTCAATGTCGTAGGCAGTCACGCTGTAGCCATCGATGGCAAGGCCACCGTCACTCGTGGGAACGGTCCAAGAGATTTCTACCGAGCCTGATCCTCCGGTAACGGTGACATCATGGGGAGCACTTGGGAGATCAGGCAAGGTCAGGGGACCAACCGAAGAACTCGGTGGGCCATCGCCAACGCCGTTGTGGGCCGTGATTTTGAAAATGTAGTTAGCCCCTGCACTGAGGCCGAAGATGATGCAGCTCATGATGCCCAAGGGGTTGTTTCCGGTGTAGCCGCAGAAACCAGCCACATCGCCGTTGGCGTCATAAGCGGTGGCCGTGTAGCCATCAATGCTTGCGCCACCGTCGCTCGTGGGAACTGTCCAGGAGATTTCCGCCGAACCAACATCGACAGAGGCACTGGGATTGTTCGGTGCGCTAGGGAGATCAGGCAAGGTCAGTGGACCAACCGAAGAACTCGGTGGGCCATTGCCAAGACCGTTGTGGGCTGTGATTTTGAAAATGTAGTCAGCCCCTGCACTGAGGCCGAAGATGATGCAGCTCATGATGCCCAAGGGGTTGTTT
>CAZTQJ010000119.1:0-5043 GCA_964615615.1 uncultured Acidimicrobiaceae bacterium | reverse complement strand
GGAGATGGCAATGGGCTCTTAGAGGCCTCAGCCGCAGGCATCTTGTCAGGAAATCCCTTCATCGCCTATTCCAGTTCTATGCCGCTTGGATCAGCGCGGCTCAACCATCTCTTGAAGGGAAATCCCAGCCTCATTCTCACTGACACCAATGCCCGACGTGAGAATGTTTGGGGCACACTGCACGACACCTACGGCTTCGTCATGGCTGCCAATGAGGTTCCCCTCGGTGGTAACCCTGGCGAGCAAGCCATGCCTATCGATCAGGGTGGAAGCGACACCCAAACGGTGGCGCAATACAGTTCGGTGAAGTCAGTGCGCGCATCAAGTTACGCCAACCCCATTACGAATGAGCCTGAGAACCAAGCTTCACGAGCTTTTGATCAGATCCCTTCGACCGCCTGGACGGAGGGTGCCTTTACGTCAGCAGTAAACGCCAGACTGAATGTGCAACTCAACAGCCCCGTCACCACGGATCACATCACGGTCCTCCAACCTCTAAAGGGCTCCCGCAATAGGAAAATCACCAGGATGACCTTGACCCTCGACGGGCGTCACCAATACCACTTCACGCTCACCAGGGCTTCATACAGCGAACCTGGCCAGCAACTCAATTTTCCCTCGCAAACGTTCAGCAGCGTCAACATCAAGGTCAACATGACCAACAAGGGAATTCAGAAAAGCTATGTCGGCTTCTCCGGAGTGGGTTTCTCTGAGGTCAGGATTCCTGGGGTAGGTCCTGCGCGTGAATCCCTCCGTCTTCCCACTGACCTCCTCACCAAGGCTGGTTCTCTGCACACGCCGCTGGTGATCATGACCTCGCGACTTCGAGCGCCAATCGTGCCACCACGCTTCGATCCCGAACTTGCCCTCTCGCGAATTTTTGAAACGCCTACCACGCGAAGTTTCGCAGTAAGTGGCCAGATTCGCGCTTCGGCTGAGATTTCCGATGCGATGTTGAACGACATCCTTGGTCGCTCACATCAAACTGGTTATACCACTCCCCAATCTGTCGCAACAATTGTCCAGACCAATTCCTTGAGTCGACTGAATGGTGCCTATGCACGAGGATCCTGGGAATCTGCAGACGCAGACCCGAAGACCTCCTGGACGCCATCTTTTGGAAAGCGAAAGCCTCGTTGGCTCACCTACGACTTCAATCGGCCGGTCAGCATTGACCATCTCAACCTGCAGCTCGTCAATGATGGGCGCCATTCACAGGTGAGACAGATTCAGGTCAGCGCCGGTGGCGTAACGCGTACCGTTGACATCCCCAAGCTTGCGTTAGGAAGCGGCAGGCCTATAGGTGCGGTCACCTCCGTCCGCGTCTCCTTTCCCTCGATCTACGGACAGCAGCTAAGCGTTCTGCTCACCAAGCTCAAGGTGCACTACACGACGGACTACATTGCCGGTGCCTGGATTGCGACCCCGCCCGCAATTGCTGAGATCGGCATTCCGGGGGTTGTTGAGCCCCCTACGCCGACAGAGCTACCAGCAATCTGCTACCCCGCGATGCTTTCCGTCGATGGGCAGCTCGTCGGCGTCAGGGTCACAGGATCAACGCAGACCGCACTCTCTGGTGGCGCTATGCAACTCAGCGCCTGTGGGGGTGGATTTAGCACCCTGACGCTGAGCTCAGGCAAGCATGACATCGAGACCCAGGCTGGACCTACCTATGGCTGGAATATCGACAGCTTGAACCTCTCTTCGGCGGCTGACGGCTCCGCACTTATCCCCGATGCAGCAGGTCATATCAATCTCCCCAACGCGGCCACCGTGGGTCACGTGAAGACGCAGGCTTCCAATAGGAGCGGACGCAGCCTCGAGGTGCCAGCGGCTGAAGCCGGGAAGTGGTTGGTCTTTGGGCAAAGTTTTGGACCGGGCTGGAGCGCCACTGCCAATGGTCACGACCTCGGTGATCCCAGCTTGGCTGACGGCTACGCCATGGCGTGGCCACTACCGAGCTCCTCGCCGGGAGGCAAAGCCTTCCATGTGGTCCTGACCTGGACGCCACAGCGCAGCATCAATATCGCTCAATTGCTCTCCCTGATCAGTCTGATTGCCATTGCCTTCCTGATAGCCCTCGGCCGTGGGCGACGCAAGCGTGGGGCTAAGGCAGACGAAGCAGCGACTTTGACATCGCTCTGGCGCTACGAAGGTAAGCATCCTGGCTTCCTAGCCCTCACCCTCATCTCCCTGCTACTTGGAGTCACCTGTTGGATGATCTTCACTCCATGGGCTGGCGTTGGCGTGGCTGCGGGAATGCTCTTGGCAGGCAGACTGCGCTGGAGCCGATGGATTGCAAGCCTCGGCTTTGTCTTAGTAGTGCTGTGGGCTGCCGCCCTGGTTCTCGTCGGCCAGTTCCAGGGCAAGTTCCTCTGGAACATTCAATGGCCTAACCACTTCCACCTCTCAAGTCAGTTGATTTGGCTGGCACTATGCCTCCTGCTCGCCGATGCCACCCTCTCGCACCTCTACGGTGTCGAGAAAGAGAATGATGACGATGCCAAGAGCTGAAACCCAAGCATTGAAGGGCCTGAAGAGGTCGATATTTCTCGTGAAGATGTTCGGTTATGAGCAGAGCGATCCCGATCGCTTCTACAAGGCTCTGGCCATCGACACCGCACATCAGATGGAATCCTTCAGACCGCTGGCGGGACAGTTTGTCGTTGATGTTGGGGGTGGCGCCGGATATTTCTCCGCCGAGTTTGAGGCTCGCGGTGCCCGTTGTCTCCTCATTGAACCCGGTGCTGAGTCCCTAGGAGAAGCGCCAGAGGGAACATCCAAGCATGACCTCGCTGTCTGGTCAGGACGCCTGCTGCCAACACGCACCCTCAATGCCGATGGCTCGCGCGCACCGCTTGGAGACGCCGTAGCCGATGTGGTCTTCACGTCCAATGTCTATGAGCATGTTGCGGAGCCCGAAGCTTTTCTTAACGAGCTCATGAGGCTCTTAAAGCCAGGTGGCCTGCTGTATTTCTCTTACACCTTGTGGCTCTCGCCCTGGGGCGGCCATGAGACCTCTCCTTGGCACTATGTGGGAGGCAACTACGCCGCGAAGCGCTTTGCGCGCCGTCAAGGCAAGCTGCCGAAAAACCTCTTTGGGACCTCCCTGTTCGCCCGACACGCAGGAAAGACGCTGCGCCAATTGCGGTCACGCGATGACATCGTCATCACCAAGGTGCTCCCGCGCTATTACCCTGCCTGGATGGCATGGATCGTGCATGTCCCCTTGTTGAGGGAATTTCTCACGTGGAACTTGCTCGTTATCGCAGAGCGGGCTTAGGGAACTGGCCCCTAAAGGCCTCGAGGACCCCGGCAGCGGTTGCATCCCAGCTGAGCTCAGCCGCACGAGCCAAAGCGCCCCCAGACAACTGAGCGAGCCTCTCAGGGCTATCGAGGACATCGGCGATGGTCTTTCCGATATCCATAGGGTCAAGGACCAGGATTCCCGAGCGACCAGCATCGACCGCATCGCGATGACCAGCAATATCGCTTGCCACCGATGGGGTGCCGCAAGCAGCAGCCTCGGTGAGGGTCATTCCCCAGCCCTCGCGCAGTGAAGCGGAGGCAACCATGCTTGCCCGGCGATAGAGGGCCAGCAGTTCGTCATCACTGAGGCGACCAGCAAAGGAAATCCAGTCAGCCGCACCCAAGCGTTTCGCCTCGGCTTCTAGATCATCGCGTTGATAGCCCTCGCCCACGATGATCAAGTTGAGCCCGGCGTGGCGCTTTTTCGCCTCAAGCAAACTCGTGATCAAGAGTTCGTAGCGCTTTACGGGAACGAGTCGGCCCACCGAAACAATGAGTGGCGTCGAACTCTTTGCGCCACCCGGCGAAAACGACGCCTCGACGCCAGGGTGCACCACGGCTACGCGACTTGCGTCCATTCCTAAGCGTTCGAGAATCTCTTCGCGTGATGAATCAGAAAGTGTCACGATCTCACTGCGGCGATAGCAGGGTGGAGCGAGGTGGTGCTCAATGCTGCGACCAAGAGCTCCCAGGCTTGTGCCCAGAGCCATCTTCCACATCTCGTCGTGCACATGGTGCAGCAGTACCACCCGAGGGCCCCTCCACCACAGCGGAGAGAAGAAGGGCATGCCATTCCAAATCTCAATCAAGCCCTCTCCGTCTCTAGCCTTGCGGCGAAAACCTTCCATGGCGACACTCGGGAATACTCCGTAGCGGCCCGATCGGCGCTCCACGTGATAGCCAGCACGGTCAATGTGTGCTGGCTGCGAAGGAACCATGGAGGTTCGCATTTCAAGATCAATGCCAGCAGCGGCTAAACGCTCGGCAACACGATGCGCATGAAGCTCTGATCCCCCGGCCTCAGGATCATCGAGATCACGCCAGGCCAGCATCCACACTCGCTTGAGGCCGAGCGCATCCGCCCTTTCGCGCAGAGCCTCAGTGCCGGAAAATCCGCCAATAGCAGCGCTCATGGAGCAGCTTCCTTGGGCGGTGATGGCAACATCAGCGCGCCGAGATGTTCTTTGGCACGCAGGCGCTCCCACCACACTGAACTGGCCAGGGCGACAAGCAGCATCACTTGAACTGCGAGATCATTTTGTGCCGTCCGAAGTGCGTCTCCGTGAGCAACGATCACGGCTGCTGCAAGGAGGCCGGCGCCGCCACCAAGGATATAAACAGCACTTCGGCGCCCCCGGGCAAGTTGATAGGTCGTAAGTACTACAGAAATCGCCAAACAGATCATTGCCACCGCAAGGGGCACAAAGGCCGACGCTGCAGCCAGGTAACGGTCGGAGAAGAACAGGCTGAGGGCCGCGTGGGGGAAAATCAGCGCTATCAGTAGCAGTAGTGTCGCCGGTGCGGCCAGAATCAAGAGCACCACTGTTACCTGATGGAGTCCTTCCTCGCCATCGTGGTGCCTCAACGCGGCCTCCGGGAGGAGATAAGCACCGAGAACCACAGCGGCGAAGACAATGGCCTTAGAAGCAACGGAGATAGCCGCATAGGATCCCGACATTCCCTGACCTTCTCGGGCCACCGTGATGACATCGACGTTCTGCAGCACGGCAAGCA
>CAZTQJ010000118.1:0-5130 GCA_964615615.1 uncultured Acidimicrobiaceae bacterium | reverse complement strand
CAACATCTTTTTCTGGCCGCACGCGCAGCAAGGTCGCTGCCTCATCAAGGCCTGCGGGAAGTGGGAGTTGGACAAGATAGGAGTGAATGTCAGAATTGTTGTTGAAGGAGTCAATTGCTTCATCAAGATCGCGTTGACTCGCGTCAGCCGGCAGCTTCACGTGATGTGAGTTGATGCCAACTTCTGCGCAGTCGGCATGCTTCATCGCTACATAACGCTCACTGGGTGCGTCCTCACCCACCAATACTGTTCCCAGGCCAACCGAGATCCCTTCGGCAGCCAGGCGAGCCACGCGGTCGCCAAGCTCCATCCGCATTCTCGCGGCAAGTTTTTCGCCGTCTAATAGTTCTGCACTCACGCTGATCTTCGTCCTCTCGTGGCTAGTGCCGGAAGTGGCGTTCGCCAGTAGCCACCATGGCTATACCTAGCCGATTCGCAACCTCAACAACTTCTCCATCGCGTATTGAACCACCGGGTTGCACAATGGCCGTTACGCCAGCATTGGCCAAAACCTCTAAGCCATCAGGGAAGGGGAAGAAGGCGTCAGAAGCTGCTGCCGCACCGCGCGCATCTTCTCCCGCTTTCGCAACGGCAATTTCCGCCGCAACAACCCGTGACTGCTGGCCCGCACCAACGCCGACCGCGCGACAAGCCTTCGAGATCGCGATGGCATTCGACGTAGTGCGGCCGCAAATTCTCCAAGCCATGGTGAGGTCTGCCCACTCGGCTTCTGTCGGCGCACGCTCGGTCATTTGCGTCCACGCACTCTTTGGCGACAAGAAGGCATCAGCTTCTTGAATCAAGAATGCCTGACCAAGATTTCGAATAGAGCGATTGGAGGCTTCTGGGAGAGGTGCTGCGAGGAGGCGTGTGGCCTTGCGCCTTTCGGTCAAGATTGCCAGCGCATCACCCACATAGGAAGGCGCGATCACTACATCAGCCTGAGGCCCTTCAGCAATCACCTTGGCGACCGCTTCATCCACGGGAGAGGAAATAGCAACGATTCCTCCGAAGGCTGAGGTTGGGTCGCAGTCGAGGGCAGCTTGGAATGCGCGAGCAACATCTTGATCCACCGCAGCGCCACAGGCGTTGGCATGCTTAATGATCGCCACCGCAGGCTGGCCATGATCGGACAGCAATTCGTGACAAAGCCTCCAGGCGGCGTCCGCATCGAAGAGGTTGAGATAGCTCAGTTCTTTTCCTGAATGTTGCGTCACAGCATCCCAGAAGCTCGGGTGCCCAGGACGGCGGTAGCGAGCACCCTGTTGGTGGGGGTTCTCGCCGTAACGGAGGATGTCGACACGCTCGAGGGTGAGGTGAATAGTCTCTGGCAACACTGCGTCTTGGCCACTTTGCCCATCAAGCCATTCGACAATTGCTGCGTCGTAAGCAGCTGTGTGCGCAAAGGCCTTGCGCGCCAGGCCTAGTCGAGTGTCCAGCGAAATAGCGCCACCACGCAGTTCTTCAAGGACGCTGACATAGTCAGCGGGGTCTACGACAATCGCGACGTGGGCGTGATTCTTCGCTGCCGCTCGCACCATGGTCGGACCACCAACGTCGATGAGTTCCACCGAAGGATCTGACGAAAAGGGATAGAGATTGCATACGACTAAGTCAATGGCGGTAATGCCGTTGGCCTCGAGGTCAGCAAGATGCTCAGGGAGATCGCGGTTCGCGAGAATTCCCCCGTGGATCTTCGGGTGGAGCGTCTTGACCCGACCACCGAGCATCTCGGGGCTTGCAGTGACCTCGGCTACTTCCGTTGAGGCAATCCCCCACTCGGTGAGTTGCGCTGCGCTCTTGCCTGAAGCCACGATCTCGTATCCAAGTTCGACAATGCCACGGGCAAAGGGCTCAAGGCCTTCCTTATCCCAAACGCTGATCAATACCCGCTTCATGCCACCTGCTCTCCTGCCAAGGAAGCGGGTTCAGCACCCGCTGCGATGGCCTCTAGTACTTTTGCGATTGTTTCAGGGTAGAGACGACGCTCCACTTCCTTAATGCGTTCGTGCAAAGACTCTACGGTGTCATCTGCACGGACCTCCACTTTGCCTTGAGCGAGAATGGGGCCACTATCAACTTCGAGCCCAGCAATATGCACCGTGCAGCCCGTCACCGGGACTCCTGCGGCCAAGGCATCTTCGACGCCATGCCAGCCCGGAAAAGCAGGAAGGAGGGCTGGGTGCGTATTGAGGATACGGCCGGGGAAAGCTTCATGAAAGGCTTTGGCCACCACAGTTCCAAAGCCCGCCATGGCGATCAGCGAGGGCTTGCGCCGTAAAATTTCCGCTGCGAGTTCACGCGAATAGCCATCGCGATCAAAGCCTTCACCAAAGCCTCCATAGCTGCGCCGATCAACAAGCATGGCCTCAATGCCGTGCTCGCTGGCACGCTCAAGGGCCAAGCAGGGCCTGTCAGAAACGACTAGCGAAATCGGCAAGCCGAGGCGAAGCATCGCCTCCAGAATTGTGCCTGAACCCGAGACGAGTACCGCGATCCCCATGGGGTTCACGCTACCGTCCACGACTTCGACTTAGCCCAGACCCTTGATGATTTCCACCATGGCGTCGCCAGCTTCTGTGGGGTTCAGCGCCACGGTCACACCGGCATCAGCCAGCGCTTCCATCTTCGCCTGAGCCGTTCCCTTTGAGCCAGAGATAATCGCGCCTGCGTGACCCATCTTTCGCCCTGGAGGAGCAGTGACACCGGCGACGTAAGAAACGACGGGCTTAGTCATGTTGGCCTTGATCCACTCAGCCGCACGCTCTTCTTCAGAACCACCGATTTCACCAATCATCATGACGGCCTTTGTCTCGGGGTCGAGATTGAAAGCTTCGAGGCAGTCAATGAAGTTTGTGCCAGGAACGGGGTCTCCACCAATGCCCACACAAGTGGTCTGCCCAACACCCTGCTGCGAGAGCTCATGGAGAGCTTGGTAGGTCAGCGTGCCTGAACGACTCACGATGCCAACGGGTCCACCAGCGAGGGCGATGTCACCCGAAGTAATGCCGATGTTGCACTTCCCTGGGGAGATAATGCCAGGACAGTTGGGGCCGAGGAGGCGGGTTCCGGGGAACTCATGCTTGAGTCGGTTGTAACCCATGGCCTCGTCTTGAGCAGGAATGCCCTCGGTGATGCAGACAACGAAGTCGATACCGGCTGCCGCTGCTTCAAGCACCGCATCAACGGCGAAGCGTGGTGGCACGGAAACAAAGGATGCCGTGGCACCCGTTGCCGCTACGGCCTCAGCAACAGAATTGAAAACGGGAATCCCATCAACATCAGTGCCACCCTTACCGGGTGTCACTCCACCAACAATCTTGGTGCCATAGTCACGGTTACGAAGGCCGTGGAAACGACCTTGTCCACCGGTCAGTCCTTGGACAATGACCTTGGTGTTCTCATCTACGAAAATACTCATCTCTATGTCCTCAGTTCTTCTTGGCCATGGCCACTGCCTTACGGGCAGCGTCAAGCATGGTCGGCTCAGCAATTAGGCGATCACTCAAGTGCTCTGCGAGCAATGCGCGTCCTTCGACGGCATTCGTGCCGTCAAGGCGCAGCACGATCGGTGCAGAGATATTCACGCGCTCGAGGGCTCCGATAACGCCCTTGGCAACTTCATCCACTCGGGTGATGCCACCGAAAATATTGACGAAGATGGACTTGACCTTGGGGTCAGAGTTGATGACCTCGAGCGCTGAGGCCATAACCTCGGCGTTTGCGCCACCACCAATGTCCAAGAAGTTGGCTGCTGAGCCACCGACCTGGTTCACCACGTCGAGGGTGCTCATCGCCAGACCAGCACCATTGGCGATGATGCCTACTTCGCCGTCGAGGCCGATGTAGTTCAGTCCGCGCTCCTTGGCCATCTTCTCGCGAACATCCTCGGTGTCAGTAGCGGCATATTCTTCCCACTCGGGGTGACGGTAGGAAGCGTTCTCGTCCAAGGTGACCTTGGCGTCGAGGGCTTTAACTTCACCGTCGGTGGTCAGGATCAGGGGGTTTACTTCAGCAAGGTCACAGTCGCCCTCGGTGTAGCAACGGTAAAGCTTGACGAGAAGCTCAGCGGTCTGCTCACGCGCTTCGGCGTCAAGATTGGCTTCGGCTACCCAAGCCTTGGCCGCAGCAAGATCTAGGCCAACCGTTGGGTCGATAGAAATACGCGCAATGGCGTCGGGCCGCTCTTCGGCAACGACTTCAATCTCCACGCCACCTTCAGCGCTCAGCATGCCGAGGTGAACCTTGTTGGGACGATCGAGCGTGAAGCTGGCGTAGTACTCCTTGGCGATGTCCGAGGCGTGCTCAACCCAAAGGCGATTCACCACGTGGCCGCGAATATCCATGCCCAAAATATTTCCGGCGTACTCGCGCACCTCGTCGGCATTGTCGGCGAGCTTGATGCCACCAGCCTTGCCGCGACCACCAACCTTGACCTGAGCCTTCACCACAACGGGGTAGCCAGCGGCTTCAGCGGCAACGACCGCTTCATCCACAGTGTCGGCAACACCGCCCGGTGAGACGGGAATGTCAAAGCGGGCGAAGTACTGCTTCCCCTGATACTCAAACAGGTCCATTGGACTCCTCTTTCTCTTGAACTTGCAGCGCTACCCCAGTAGGTAACGCCTCATGCAAAAATCTTGCTACGCCCTAGACGCCTAAGCGCTCCTCGCGTGCATCGAGAGCTTCAGCGAGCCAGCTACCAATCGATGGCAGTGGTGCGCCCGGTGTGAATACTTGACCAACACCAACTTCGGTGAGCTTGGGAATGTCGTCTTCAGGGATGATGCCGCCAACAATGACGAGCACGTCATCTCGACCCGCTGCAGCAAGTGCTTCAATCACGCGAGGCACGAGCGTCATGTGCGCCCCTGAGAGCAAGGAGAGGCCCACCGCATCTGCATCCTCTTGGACCACGGCTGAAACAACCTGTTCGGGAGTTTGATGCAGGCCGGTATAGACCACTTCAAATCCGGCATCGCGAAGTGCCCGGGCGATCACCTTGGCCCCACGATCATGGCCATCTAGACCTGGTTTAGCAACGACAACTCGATAAGGCCTCTTCACTGCACACCACCTTAGAGGCCAGAGCGCATGGGCTCCGCTCCCCTTGATCAGCAGTGGTTTTGG
>CAZTQJ010000117.1:0-5133 GCA_964615615.1 uncultured Acidimicrobiaceae bacterium | reverse complement strand
GGCTTGCCCCTCGAGATCTTGCCCAGAGCATTGGTGAGCGGAGCGCTTAGTGGGTCGCCGGGTTCGATTTCTCGCGTTAGTGCTGCTCCTCTGTTTTGGAGGAGTAATCGTGCAGCTCGTGAATATTCAGGTTGTACAACAGAAGAAGCTCTCACAGGCCGCAGGTAATCCCAAGGTTCGCGAGGCACGTCTTACGCAGAGCCGCGGAGAAATTTTGGCTGCCGATGGCACCGTACTGGCGAGATCGATTCTCGACCCCAAGGCGAAACGGGGGGACTACAAGTTTGAGCGCAGCTACCCCCAGGCGAACCTTTATGGTCACCTCGTTGGTTTTGATTCCTATATCTACGGTCGCTGGGGCATTGAAGACAGTTACAACTCCTATTTGATTGCCCACCAACAAGAAGCGCTCAGCATTTCAGAGCTGCTTAACCCTGTTAGCTCAACGAATACGGTGCTGCTCAGCATTATTCCGGCTCTCCAGAAGGTGGCAGCCTCGCAACTCGCCGGTCGCGATGGCGCTGTTGTTGCTCTTGATCCTCGCACCGGCGCAGTCTTGGCGATGTATTCGAATCCCACCTTTGACCCCAATCCTTTGGTGTCCAAGATCAGTAAGACCGAGCAAGATGCCTGGGCTGCATACAACCTGAAAGACGCAGCAGGTTTTGCACCCCTGGCGTCCTTGGCCTATCAACGGACCTTTGCTCCCGGCTCCACCTTTAAGACCGTGACTTCAGCTGCGACTTACGACTATCAGCCTGGTCTAGCCAACAAGGTCTATCCACCTATCTCTTCTACCCCACTTCCTCAAACAAACCTGACCCTGTCGAACTTCGGTGGAGGTACTTGTGGTGGAACGCTGGCGCAGATGCTTCCACCCTCCTGCGACACGGGTTATGCCCTCATGGGTTTAGATCTGACCGGACCAACGCTCTATGAGCAGGCGACCAGATTCGGCTTCACCCATGTACCACCCATTGATATTCCTGGAGCTGCGGTCTCTGCCTTCCCCACTCCGGCACAATTAGCCAACAACCTTCCCGGCCTGGCCTATTCGGCAATCGGTCAACAAGATGTCACGGCTACGGCCCTACAAAATGCCTTGGTTGCCGCCGGATTTGCGAATGGGGGAGCGGTCATGACACCCCACCTCATGGTGCAGATCCGTGACTCCCAAGGCCGTGTGGTGACCGCCTACGAACCCCATATTTGGAAGCAGGCCACCACGCCGACTACGGCCAGCCAGGTGATGGCCCTCATGCGCCAAGTCGTCAGCCAGGGAACAGCCGCTGGGGTCGGTTTCTTGTCTCAAGACGACGTTGCCGCCAAGACCGGTACGGCTCAGACGGGTAATAGCCAGCACCAGACCCATAACTGGATGATTGCCTTTGCCCCAGCTGCCAATCCCGTGGTGGCCATAGCGGTGGTTATGCCCTTCCAGCCCCAGTCCGGCACGGGAGCCGAAGTCGCGGGCCCGATTGCCAAGTGTGTGATTGAGGCCGCCTTGGCTATCCACTATCACCTGCCACCAACCGGAACCGCCACCACCTGTCCGGCCTAAATCTCGGCCCTAGTGCTCCTCTAGGGGGGCTAATTAGGCCTAGGATTAAAGGTCTGTGGAGCCTTTAGACGAACCCCGGGTCCTTTCAGGCCGCTACGAGATCACCCACCTCATTGCACGAGGTGGGATGGCTCAGATTTATCGCGCCCACGATCGGCAACTTGACCGCATTGTTGCACTCAAAGTCCTCTTCCCCGAGCTCTCTACAGACCGTTCCTTTGTGGAGCGTTTTCGTCGTGAGGCCCAGGCTGCAGCGAACCTTTCACACCCCAATATCGTTCAGGTTTATGACTGGGGTGAGGACGAAGGCAATTACTTCATTGTCATGGAACTTGTGGAAGGCCAGAGTCTTTCCGAGATCATTCGAGACCATGGACCCCTCAAGGCAATTCCTGCCGCTCGCATTGCCGCCGACATTGCCGCTGGCCTTGCCTATGCACATCGCAGCGGTGTAGTTCACCGTGACGTAAAGCCGGGAAATGTCATCGTGACCGCCGATGGAGAAGTGAAAGTCACGGACTTTGGTATCGCGCGCGCGATGAACACCGATGAAGATCTCACGCAAACGGGACTCGTCATGGGTACCGCTACCTACTTTTCTCCAGAACAAGCTGAAGGTCGCACCGTCGATGGTCGAAGCGACCTCTACGCCCTAGGCGTAGTCGCCTTCGAGATGGTTGCCGGCAGGCCTCCCTTCGTTGCGGAGTCCCCTATTGCCGTTGCGTCAAAGCATGTACGTGAGGTTCCTCCGCTCCCTCGTGATTTCGTAGCCAATGTTCCACCTGACTATGAAGCCGTCGTGATGAAATCGCTCTCGAAATTCCCTGAGCAGCGCTATCAGACTGCCGATGAGATGCGTGCAGACTTCTTGCGCTTCGTCGACGGCCAACCCGTACTGGCTCAAGAAGTCGCTACAACCATGGCTGCTGCCGTTGCCGCAACAACAACCGTTGCAGCCGTAGGTCCCTCGACGACAGCCGTTCCTGCCTATGCGGGCCCCAAGTCTGAATACCGCCGTGAGCGCAGTCCTCGGGCTTGGATCGCCGCTATTGCGGCCCTCGTGCTGCTCCTTGCGGTAATCGGCTTCTTCTTGGCGAAATCTTTTGGTGGGGGTAGCGGAACTCTCAGTATGCCCAATGTCGTGGGTATTTCGATCACTCAGGCACGCATAGAACTCTCCAACGCTGGCTTAGAAGTCGCCAGAACTACACAGAAGGCCTCCAAGAAGCCAGTGGGGACTGTGCTGAGTTCTAACCCAGCCAGCGGTTTGAAGGTCCAAAAGGGTCAGAAAGTGACCTTAGAAATCTCCAAAGGTGGTGCCGGCCAAATTGTCGAGGTCCCCAATGTGGTGAACCAAGATCTTTCTTCGGCGGAGACCATGTTGCAACAAGTTGGACTGACCTATGTGATTTCCTATTCAACCCAGACCACCAGTCTCTCCGGTGCTAATTCCACGGGCAATTCCATTGCCCAGGGAAAAGTCTTGTCCCAAGACCCACCAGCGAAGTCAAAGGTGACCACCGGAACGCAGGTGACCTTGACGGTACCTCAACCCACACAGACCGCGACGGTTCCAGGTGTCGTAGGACAGACAGCCTCTGGGGCGAGTGGGGCGATTACCGGTGCCAACCTGATCGTAGGTACGCAGGGCTCAAAGTGTTCGAACTCTCAGCCCAAGGGCATTGTCCTTTCGAGCTCGCCTGCCGAAGGAACCGAAGTTGCCACGGGTACCGCCGTAAACTTTGTCGTCTCCACCGGCTCTTGTTCAGTGGTGATTCAAAACGTGGTTGGCTTGACACAAAGTGCAGCCACGATCACGCTGCAAGGGCAAGGATTAGTCGTCCAATCAGCGGTAGCTACGAGTGGTTGCATTTCTCCTCCCCCTAAACCACCCGTACCGCCTTCGACGACAAGCTCTACGACGACGCCAGCGGGAGAAGCCTCGGGGGCAGTGGCGTCACAAACTCCGGTGGGCGGCACGGCGAGTCACGCCGGTGTTGTCGTGACGATTTACGTCTGTCCCTAGGCCCTCGCTAGGGCGAGGAAGTTCTCGAGCAACTTGGGCCCATCGGGCGACAAGATGGACTCGGGGTGAAACTGCAGACCAAAAGTCGGGGCGCTCCGATGCTTGAGTCCCATGATGATTCCGTCAGCTGTTCTTGCACTGACTTCGAGGACATCGGGGACGGATGCAGGGTCGACCACAAGGGAGTGGTAGCGGTTTGCAATCATGGGGCTTGGTACTCCCGCAAAGAGGCCCTTGCCATCATGCTCAATGGCTGAGGATTTTCCGTGCATCAGGGTAGGTGCTTTTACTACTTCACCGCCGAAGACTTCTCCAATGCACTGATGGCCCAAGCAGACGCCGAGGATGGGTAGGTGACCGGTGAGCTCGCTAATGATGTCACGTGAAATTCCCGCACTGGCAGGGCGCCCAGGTCCTGGTGAGATCACGATGAGATCGGGTAGGTCAGCTGCAATTTCTGCAACGGTAATGGCATCATTTCGCAGGACTACAGGATTAGCCCCTAGTTCGCCGAGTTCCTGGACGAGGTTGTAGACAAAGGAGTCATAGTTATCGATAACAAGGACGCGGGCACTCACGACTTCTGAGGCTAGCGCCGGAGCGGCCACCTAATCATTGCTAGCCTTCATTGCCATGGCAGGAAGCTCAAAATCAAAGGGTGGCTCCCGTAAGGGTCGGTCAGCATCAGGACGTACTACTGCTCGAAATCGGCAGGGAACCGTAGGCCGCTACGTAGATGCCGAGCATTCAGGGCGCTACACCGCACCTACGCCAGAGGCGACTCGCCATTCCCCAAGTTGGTGGGGCCCAGTCCTCCTTGGCCTCATGATCCTGGGTGTCTTGATCATTCTCTTGAATTACCTCACCGTGCTTCCTGGTTCAGCTTCAGCCTGGTACCTCCTCGTAGGGCTTGGTGTGGTCTTTGCCGGTTTTGGCATGGCCACGCGATATCACTGACCCCGTCGTCGAAGAAAGCAGAAACCGCCCTCCCCCGAAGGGAAGGGCGGCTCCACCTAAAGCCTTAAGGCATCACTGGTGATGCTGGTGAATTAACCCAGACGCTCAATGATGGTTGCGTTGGCCATGCCGCCGCCTTCACACATGGTCTGAAGGCCGAAGCGACCACCAGTGCGCTCGAGCTCGCAGAGCAAGGTAGCCATGAGCTTGGTGCCTGAAGCACCCAGTGGGTGTCCGAGAGCAATGGCGCCACCGTTGACGTTGACCTTCGAAAGGTCAGCGTGGTGCTCCTTCTGCCAAGACAGCACAACAGAAGCGAAGGCCTCGTTGATTTCCACGAGGTCAATTTGATCCAAGGTCATGCCCGCACGCTCAAGAATCTTGGTCGTGGCGGGAATGGGTCCGGTCAGCATGGTGACAGGGTCAACGCCAGCAAGGGCGAAGGCATGGAAACGTGCACGGGGGGTGTAGCCGAGCTCCTTTGCCTTCTCTTCACTCATGATGAGCACCGCAGAAGCACCGTCGGTGATCTGCGAGGAGTTTCCAGATCGGAAGAGCACACGTCTGAACTCCAGTCACCTGAAGCTAT
>CAZTQJ010000116.1:0-5150 GCA_964615615.1 uncultured Acidimicrobiaceae bacterium | reverse complement strand
TGCCGGGCTCGCCGAGGCCAGCGCGCACCATGGCAATGGTTCTTCCCATGGCATCGTGCAGGGCAGTAGAGCCTCGAGGCACCAGGCGGTAAGGCTCCAACTGCTCAATGGGGCGAGCGCTGTATACGAGCTCATACTGGTCGTCAAATTGAGCCAGCGTCACGCTGGTCTTCGCGCCTTGAGTGTTCTTGAGCTCCTGGAGGAAGCTGGCAATGCCACCCTCCATATCGTGGTGGATGCCGTTCATGGAGCCACTGCGGTCAACAATAACTACGAGGGCTACGGTTTGCTTACTCCCAGCCTTGTCCTTCTTGCCCTTTTTCTTCCCGGCATCCTCCTGGATGGCCTCAGCATGCTCTGGCGTGGATTCACCCTCCGGCGAATTACTGAATGGGGCTTCGTTAGTGGGATTACTGATAAGCATCCGTATCTCCTTTGTTGGTTGCTTTAACTTCAATTACCACCATGACAGGAGGCTGTAACAGTCCGTTTGCCCCTCAAATAAGGGAGATTGAGCTGAGTATTGCGGAATCTTGACTGCAATAGTCCCTCGATGAACTCCATCAATAATCTGCTAGTACAGAGCAATGGCACAACTTCATCCTTCCAATTTTTCGATGAGCGGACTTCGTAATGCTGAGGAACGTCGCGTCATCAATGCCTTCATCGAAGGCCTAGGACCCGAGTGGCACATCTTTCCCAATCTGGAATTTCATGAACTCTCGCGTGACCGTGAAGCCGATGTGCTGTTGATCTGTGAAGAACTTGGGGTCCTCCTCATTGAGGTCAAAGGGCATCCTCAAGAGATCTCCGAAGGTCAGTGGCGAAATAGTGCAGATAGGGAAAGTGCCGATGTTCAGGCGCGCGGCAATTCTTTCGCGATTCGTGATTTCCTGCGAGCCCATGGTGGGCCTCGCAGCCTTGAGGTGGAATGGGGAGTCTGTTTGCCTAAAGCAATTTCTGCTCGGGGGAATCTCCCTCCTGGCATCGTGCGTGAGCAACTCATTTTCGAAGCTGATCTTGACGATGTGGAACAGGCCGTTCGCCGGGTCTTGCGGCACCGTGCAAAGGGTTACCGCATTAGCCCCAATGAAGTTGCCAGCATGGTTGAGGCCCTGTGCCCCGACGTGGGTATTGACTATGACCTCAGAGCACCAGAACGCCGTCGCCAGGCCAAGCTTCAAGCCCTAGGTGCCGTGCAAATGCGTGCACTCAAGCCCATGGATAAGCATCGCCGGGTTTATGTGACCGGTGGAGCCGGCACGGGCAAGACTTACCTAGCGATTGAATGGGCGCAGCGGGGCATAGGGAGTCGACCTGATGGCCAGCCAAGTCGGGTGCTCTACACCTGTTACAACGACCCCCTGGCGGACTCGCTCATCGAACAATTGGGCGAGGATGATTACGTGCTGGACGGCAGTGTCCAGATAGATGCCTTCTTACGCATTGCTAGGCGTTTAGCGGGGATGGAACCGATCATTCAGCCCGAGGATCCTGATTCGAGTTGGTTTGATGAAGTGCTTCAAGGGCATCTGATGAAGTATTGGGATCAGATCACCGAACGCTTTGATCGAATCATTGTGGATGAGGCGCAGGACTTCTCGCCGGCCTGGATAGGCATGCTGGAGTCATTATTGGATCCCAAAGGGGAGAACAAAATGTTTCTCTTTGCCGACGAGGATCAAGATTTCTTCTCCCGTGGTTTTCGTGAACCCCAAATTGCCGACGGCTGGGTTCATA
This sequence comes from uncultured Acidimicrobiaceae bacterium, assembly GCA_964615615.1. Taxonomy (GTDB): domain Bacteria; phylum Actinomycetota; class Acidimicrobiia; order Acidimicrobiales; family RAAP-2; genus CAZTQJ01. The sequence continues at coordinate 3,410 of CAZTQJ010000116.1, read as the reverse complement.
TCGATCTTCCGACGAATATCCGCAACTCCTTAGAGATCGCTTCCTTTGTTGAGCAGCTCAGTCATCAAGAGCCCATCGAAGGCCTCCCGGAGGGAAATAACTTAAAGACGGCGGCGATCAACAATGTGGAGCAAGCCATTGTCGAAGTGCGCCGAGCACTCGATGAACTCGCGGCCTCGGGCTACTCGGTTCGCGAAACCATGGTCGTGACTACTGACAGAACGCGAGAGACGCGCAATCGCCTTCGCGAGAGTCTCGGCCTCTGCTCTTGGGAAGAACGTGGAGGGGATCGCGTAGTTTGTGAAACAGCGAAACGGGTAAAGGGGCTTGAGTTGCAAGCTGTCATCGTGGTGAGTACTGATGAAGTCGATGCGGTTGAGGAGACTCAGCTCTACGTCGCTTCCACGAGAGCAATGGGAGCGCTGCGTCTCGTTGCTCGACCAGCCCTGCTCGAGCACTTGGGCCTCAAAGGAAGTTGAGCGTGGATAGCGGCAATGACGGATCTAGGAAGGGGGGAGGCCGCGTTCCTCGACATGCTTCCAGTGCTCAGACCTACCGTCAGCGCCGAAGTGCTTTGCTCTTCGCGGTCTTGGGCTTGGGCCTCTTGGTCTTTGGCGCGCTGAGTCTTCTCCCCAGTGCCAAGCGTTCGCAGCCCAAGCTTCATCATCCGACGAGTAGTAAAGCGTCCAGCTCATCTCCGACGACCATGCCAGTCAGCACCGTGCCGAGTTCTTCCATGCCCACCGTGACGAGCGATCCTGGACTCCTTCCCCAAAGTGATGTGGAACCGCCCATCGACGCCTCGCTCACCGCGCGTCTGGCGCCACTGTGGTCAGCGATCACGACGAACAATGCCTCAGCCGGTTTGCCCGTCTTTTTCCCGAAGGCGGCTTACCTCACGATGAAGACGGGGCAGCTTCCCGATCCTGCCTCGGATTATGCGAGTCGCCTCCTTGCCTTCTATGGCCTTGATGTGCCCGCCTATCACCAAGTTTTGGCTAGCACCCCAGCACGCTTGCTCTCCGTCAATGCCGATGCCTCCATGGCGCATTGGGTCAGTCCCGGAAGCTGTGAGAACGCTGTTGGCTACTGGCATCTTCCCGGGCTGCGCTTGGTCTACAGCCAGGATGGGATAACGAAGAGCTTTGCGGTGGCTTCGCTGATCTCTTGGCGTGGGCTTTGGTATGTCGTGCACCTCGGTCCCAACCCTCGACCCACGAATGTAGGGACGGTTGACCAAGCTCAAGAAGGTTCTGGAACTCCCGGACCTGCTGGAGGATGTTGACGATCAGGCTGCAGCTGGCGAGATAGAGCCATCGGGATTAATGCTTACTCCCTGGCCGGCGAAGTCCTGGCTCGACAGTTGGTTGACGAGAGCGGATGATGCACCTGAGCTGTCAACAAAGGGCTGATTGATTCCTGAAAGGGAAAGGCTCGTAAATCGCGCCGCAGCAAAGGAGCCGTCAGTCTTCAGGGTGATCGTGAGTATGCCTGACAGAGAAAGTGCTCCTCCGCTCCCGAAGTTTTGGTAGCCGACAAAGTTCCCCAAGCTGTAGGCGATGAGATGTCCGTGATACCACTCCATTCCCCGCAACACATGTGGCCCAGAGCCAATGACCGTCGCAGCACCCGCATCAATGGCCATATGAGCGAAAGCCTGAGGATTACCTCGGTCCTCTCCGACGTAACTCTCTTCAGCTCCCGTGACGTGAGTGGCGGAAGCACCCTCAGCGCCCGCGTGCATGTAGACCACGACAATCTGTGCCTTGGCTTTTGCTTGAGCGATGAGTGCTTTTGCTGCGGTCAGGTCGAGAAGATTATTGGTATTGGAATAGGGAGCAAAGGCCACGAAAGCAATGGTGGTCCTGCCTTCTTTCACCAGGGCGATTTGTCCCGGAAGTCCCGACTGAGCTATTCCAGCCGCTCCCAATGCGGCAGTCTCATCGCTCACCCCCTGTGAACCGAAATCATGCGAATGGTTGTTGGCGGCGTTCATGACGGTGAATCCGTCCTGTCGGAAAACCTGTGCGTAGGAGACAGGATTATGGAAGGCGTAGCAGTTGGAGGAATTGCTTCCACACTTTGATGCTCCTGCGTTATCTGTGAGTACACCCTCGAGGTTCCCAAAGACGTTAGGAGCCTTGAGCGCTGCAGCTACAGGGGAGAGGTAGTTGTTTGGGTCGGGAGGCAAGGTGGGGCTATTGCCAAGAATGCTGTCTCCAACAAAAGCAATGGTGACGGGATTGCTCGACGCGCTCGTAGTGGTCGCGTCTAGCTGCGTCTGTGCCGTGGTGCCTGGCCTTAGGCCTTGTTTCGATTTGCTGCCCTTGCCGCCCAAGGATGCTGAAAGCAGCCAGCCAAAAATGACGAGGGCAGTCAAAAGCCCGAGGGCGGCCACCCTCCTTCGTCGGCGGTAAACCTCGGGGCTTTCGCGCCGCCGCTGATGCGCGGGAGCTTGGTGACGGGGAGGACTCATGAGCTCACTACCAAGGCTGTTCAGCTCCGGGAGCGAATTTCTCATACAGAGCAAAGAAGTCTTTCGTACTCGAATACAAGAAACGATTTGCCACCTGATTGGGATTAGGAATGAAGAGCGAGGGCCCTTGGGCTCCGGGTCCTGCATAGGTGACGTAGATGGGCCACTCTGGGTTGATATCGAGTTGCATGGCTCGAATAGCACCAGCCTGGATCATGATTTGGGCCATAGAGGCGGCAGTCTGTGCGGGCGCACTGGCGTAGATGAGATTGCCAGCACGGTCGATCCCAAGAGCAGTTCGCCACACCGCAGGAACTCCATGCAAGGTGAGGCCCCAGTTGGAGCCGATGTCGGTGCCAGCTCCTGGCTTTCCATCATTAACCAAGAGCGTCAAGTTTTGACGGGCCATGGTGATCGAAGCATCTGGGCTTGCTCCTCCGGTCCAATTGACGATATCCACGCTTCCATCACTGCGGGAGAGCACGGTTGCATGGTTATTAACCATGGGGAAGTAGAGATTGTGATGGGTGAAGAAACCCTCCGCCGAGTCCGCCTCATAGAAGCCTGAGTTGAAACTGGCTAAGAGCCTCCCCTGAGAAGAGCTCGGAATCTGCGTAGGCCCTCGATCGAGGGTGGTCGCTCCGGGACCCTGGTAACCGGGGAAAAGGGCCAGGGATGTTGTGTGGCTTCTCATCCACACGGCGTAGGCCACAATGCTGGGCTGTGAGGGATCTGGCCTCCATGTCGTAGTCATCACTGCAGGAGCTTTAGGCGCGGGTGGATACCAAGTATCCGTGGGCGCCCATTGGCCTTCTCCGGCATTGGCCGGAGTAATCACTGGGCTAACGGGGATCGGCTGAAAAGGGGCTTTAGTCGTCGTTGTCGTTGGAGCACTTGAACTCGTGCTCACCAGTATCGCGGGGCCGAGATGCCC
>CAZTQJ010000115.1:0-5153 GCA_964615615.1 uncultured Acidimicrobiaceae bacterium | reverse complement strand
ACACGGCTCTGAACACTCTTTCCCTACACGACGCTCTTCCGATCTAGGCTTCAACCATGTGTGGATCGGCAGCTCCGGCGAATAAGGCAGCTCCGGGCGAATACAGTCTCGCGCTCAGGGCCACAACGTGATTCTTGCGATCATGGGCCAAGGCAACGTTCCCCATCCCTGGCAACTCACATTCATCGAGGCTCAGACCAGAAAGGTCAAGTGCTTTGGCGATCATCCGCGTCGCCTCCGGTCGATAATCAATAGGAAGTGGATGTTCAACAGGAACTGCAAAGGGCTTTTGGCGAAGTAAAAGTTTGCGGACAGCGAAACTCGCCCCTAGGGGACTCCATTCCTGGAGGCTGCGTCCGCGAATCGGGATTGAGACTGACGCCAAGGCCAAGGCCATCGTCAAAAGCGCCGCTGCAATCCCCATTGCCATGGGGAGAAGCCGAGCTTCTGCAATTGCCAACAGCGCTGAAAGCGCGAGAAACAGCACTTTGCTGCTACTCCAGCCCGCAATGAGGCCACGCTGTTCACGCGGCCCGAATCGCACCCTGAGTTGCTGAGCACTCCTAGGCATCGCTCAGCGCTTCCCCTGGGGAGTCATCAATCCAGCGGATCACGGGGCCGAGTTCATCATGGCCAATCTCATAGCGTCCAGGAAATGCCGCGGAACTGGTGGAGGATCTGGCTATGGGTTCAGTTGCGTCTTCGCGCTCATTCGATCCCATGACGGCTACGGGACTTGCTTGACCAGCGTGATCATTCGACCGAGAGGCACCGAAATCAGGAAGCGGACCGCCACCGGGATGCTGCGGTAGTCCCATTCCCTGCGAGGCCTCGACACCGACATTGGTCATGGCCTGATCCATGCCCATGCCGCCCGCCCAGGCTGATGACACTGCACTGCTACCCATGCGGGCTGCCGAAATCGCCGGTGCTGAGATCTGGCGTCGCGCACCCTCAAGTGCACCCGCTGCTCCTGCTTCGGCGAGTGGTAAAAGTCTGAGCAGTGCAAAGGGAGAGAAGGCTGCGAGAAGGAGGAGTGCGCCTCCTAGGAGAGCCGATGCCGGACCCTTGCCCTGCTGCACAGCAGAAAAAGCAAGCGCCAAAATGCCTGCGATGACTAATTTCGAAAGCACTAATGCCGTGAGGGTTTCAGCGAGCCGTCGAGGCCAATGGGCCAGCGCTGGCCAGATGGCGGCGGAGAGCACAAGAGGGACAAAGAGCACCGCCGTAGCAACGGCAGCGTTGCGAATGAGTAATTCGATCCACAGCAGAAGTGCACCGATCACGCAGACCAGCGCGATAAGGAAATTCACAAAACTTGGTGGCGCTAAAGCACCGCCGCCAACTAGGGCGCCAGTCACTGAGGCGAGGCCTTTCACCACAGGTCCCTGGCGACCACCGACCAGGGCACCTGAAGCCAAATCGGTCCAGTCGAGGGCCATTTGGGTTATTTGGCTTGCAGCGAGTGTCCCCAGCACCGCAATGGGCAAGGTCACCGTGACCGCACGCAAGAGATCTTCGCCACGTCGTAGGAGGACTGCACGAATCGCAAGTAGCGGGAACATCGCGAGGGCGATGGGTGGCGCTAGGGAAGCCAGGCGCTGAAACACCGATTCAAACCAACGGTCACGTAGTGAGAAATGCAAAGTTGCCGAGAGAGCAGTGGCGAGTCTTCCGATCAGCCATGCTGCGCCGTTGGAAGCCCAGGAGGACATCGCGTCAAAAACCGATGAGCTAATTGAGGAACTAATGCCACCGGTGATCGAGCTCAGGCCGCTGCACGTGGGGTTGGTAAATATATTTCCCAAACAAGGAAGCGCGAGGCCGCTGGGCACTAGTGCATACTCCTGCCAGCGTGGAAGAAGAAATTAATGAGGACGGGAGCAGCCCCGACCAGCAAGGCAGCCGCCCCCGAGACCAGCACTGCCCGGCGTCCATTAGTCGCCTGATGATAATTCTGGCCATGAGCCCCAAGAGCCCAAACCGCGGCACCCAGAAGGAGGCCGATGAGGGAAATCACCAAGCTCCAACCCGCTAGACCATTGGTGAACTTTTGCAGCACCTGGGAGCCAGGGAGGGCCCCAGTATTGGGGTTAAGCCTGACATCGGCGAGCAAGAGGGGTAGATGGCTAAGCACTGATGGCTCCTTTGGTGACGTGGATAGTGGGCTTGGAGCCTGCAGATCGCCTTGGCAGGAGAACACCCTCTAGAACTGGCACGGAGCTTCGCTAGGGCTGGCACACTAGAGCAGTGATCTTCTCCACCACCGTCGACCTGCCACTGCCACTTTGGGCTATCGGCCTCATGCTCCTCGCCGTCGTTCTTTTGCTGGTCTTGCTAGCTTCAAGCCTCGGTCGCCGCAGTGGCCGGCGTGGCATCGCTCAAAGGCTCTCAGCAATCGGCTCCCGACTCGCGGCTGATCCCCCACATGACGATGGATCAGTTGAGACGGCGCTGACCTTTCTTGAGCAAGTGACGGGTGCCGCGACAGAAGCGGTGAGCGAATCGAGCGCAGACGCCATCAGACTTCGTCGTAGCTTGGATACTCTCCAGCTTGGTGTCGTCCTCTGCGAAGAGAGCGGTGCCGTTGTTTATCAAAACACCCGAGCCAACGCCCTCATGAGTGGCCGTATGGGTGATGCCATTGCCGCTCAAGCAGTAACAGATCTCCTTGGCGAAGCTTGGCGTGATACCGAAGCAGAGCGAACAGTTGATCTCTATGGCCCACCACGGCGAACCTTGGTTATCCGCGCCCGCATCATCGATGACGGCCGTCGGCCGCTCGGCGTGATTGCCGTCATCGAAGATGTATCGGATAGACGGCGCCTTGAGGAAGTTCGTCGTGATTTTGTGGCCAATGTCAGCCACGAACTCAAAACCCCCATGGGCGCACTGGGACTCTTGGCAGAAACCTTGATAACCGAACAGGATCCTGACGTGGCCAAGCGACTCGCCGACCGGATTCACCACGAAGCCTTCAGGGTTAGCCGCATTATTGATGACCTTCTTGACCTCACCAGAATCGAAGCTGAGTCAGCACCTCCTCGAGAGCCCCTCCCCGCTGGCCTGCTCATGGCAGAAGCTTCAGAGCGTGTTCGCAGCGCAGCAGAAGCGGCATCCATTCTCCTCGAAGTCATCGAACCCACCGAGGAGATCACCGTCGTAGCTGATAGACGTCAGATCGTCTCCGCCATCCAGGCCCTCCTGGAAAATGCGGTTACCTACTCCCCTGAAGGCGCCGTAGTGACCCTCAGAGCAGCCATGCAAGAGGAACTTATCCCTGGCAGCGACGGTGAAGAGGCAACGAGTCGCAGCCTGGTCCGCCTCAGCGTCCAAGATCACGGCGTGGGTATTCCCGCTAAGGATCTAGACCGAATCTTTGAACGTTTCTACCGTGTCGATCTTGGTCGCAGCCGCGCCACCGGCGGAACTGGCCTTGGCCTTTCTATCGTGCGCCACGTTGCTACTAACCACCAGGGCACAGTCGAAGTTGACTCTCGTGAGGGAGAAGGCTCAACCTTCACCTTGGTTATTCCCCTCGGAAGCCAGGTCTCCTAGTGGGTGCCAAAAAACGATCAAAGATGACTCCCAGCGACCCGTGGTTCTGCTGGCCGAAGATGAAGAGTCCTTTATCACTGCTTTAGAAATTGGCCTCGCGAATGAGGGCTTCGACGTATTGGTGGCAAGGGACGGCCAAGAGGCTTTGCGAATTTTCGAAGAACACCGTGTCGATCTCATCCTCCTTGATCTCATGTTGCCCAAGGTTTCCGGCCTCGATGTCTGCAGGACTATCCGGCAGAGTTCGGCTGTGCCCATCATCATGGTCACGGCAAAAGGAACCGAAATCGATACCGTTGTAGGTCTAGAAATTGGTGCTGATGACTATGTCACCAAGCCCTACCGACTTCGAGAGCTCGTCGCCCGCATGCGAGCTGTCCTGCGTCGCGCTCCCGACGACATAGAGATCGGTACTCATCTGGGGACCATGGTTCGGGACAACATACAGGGGGTTCTTTGAAATGATAATGAAAGGGCGCTATTTTAACTTTACTGGAAAGATGAGCATTAAATCGTATGGTTATATAGGGAATATTGTTTACCAGATCGATTCAATATTGTTTTCAGAATTAAGCAATTACAAAACATTTTATGTGGCTGATTATGAACCATCTAGCATTAAAGAATGGGCAAGTGAGATCGCCAGAGAACTGAACATCAAAATATTAACTATACCCCGGTTTATAATCTGGATTGCGGCTAAAATCGGAGACATTGTTCAAAAAATCGGGTTTAAATTTCCGATGAACTCATTCAGGTTACAGAATATGTCAACCGATGCGATATTCCCCTTGTCTGAAACAAAGAAAATTGCACCGGAAATCAAATTTACCCGTATTGATGGGAACAAGCTTACCATTCAATGGTTGAAGGAACAGAAAAATAAGCCTTAAATTAAAATATTTAAAGTCTAAATTGGGAATAGTAACTATTTGCCATGCATTAAACGATTTATTGATTGCTTTATCAATTGGTAATATAACTCCATCTCCTAATGCCATAATGAATTATGTATAACGGTACCCTAAGGTCAAAAATAACTGTTAATGCCAGCAACCTAATCGGATGGCGATCAAAACGGAGAATAGTTGTGATTGAGTCGGATGATTGGGGAAGCATTAGAACAAAAAACAAAATGGCATATGCCGCAATGTTGAATTGTGGTTTGGAAGTAGATAAACGGAACTGGGATGGTGCTGATTGTTTGGAGTCAAATGAAGATCTTGAAAAGCTTTTTGATTTACTATTACAATTTAAAGACTCTTCAGGAAGAAATCCGGTTTTTACACCTATGTGTATAATGGCCAATCCTGACTTTGAAAAGATAAAAGAATCAGATTTCAAAGTGTACTATTTTGAGCCATTAGAAAAAACCATAACGAAATATCCCAACCATGATAGGGTATTGCAACTTTGGACAAAAGGGATCGAAGATCATCTGTTTTATCCGGGTTTGCATGGAAGGGAGCATTTGAACACTGTTCGATATTTAAGGATATTGCAAACCGGAAATCCAGGCTTTCTTACAGCGTTCAATCAGGAATCTTTTGGTGCAAGCGCATTTAAAGGAGAGAAATTTCCAAATTATTTAGGGG
>CAZTQJ010000114.1:0-5167 GCA_964615615.1 uncultured Acidimicrobiaceae bacterium | reverse complement strand
TGCCGATGGCTTTGATGATCATACAATTGCCAAGGCTGGATACGCGTCGAACCCTTGGACTGATGGTTCACTCAACCAGTACACGGTGTACGAGGTCCCCATGACCTCCATCACGAAAGAAGCTGGAAAAGAATCAGGCGTAAAGCCTCGAGACGCTGAGCGCTCGAAGAACTTCTTTGCCCTGGGTCTCGTCGCTTGGCTCTTTACGCGTCCCACCGAGGGAATCAATGATTGGATCGCCAACAAGTTTGCCTCCAAGCCTCAGGTACTCGAAGCCAATAAGCGTGCGTTTCGCGCAGGTTTTGACTTTGGTGAGACCGCCGAGTTGTTCCACACCCGCTTTGTGGTTCAGCCTGCAGTCTTTAGTGATGGTGAATACACGAATATCAATGGCTCTACGGCCCTTGCCTGGGGCCTAATCGCCGCAAGTCAAGCGGCTTCATTGTCGATGTTCCTCGGGAGCTATCCCATTACTCCAGCTTCAGACATTCTCCATGAACTCTCGAAGCGCAAGGAATTTGGTATTCAAACCTTCCAGGCTGAAGATGAAATCGCCGGCATTGGCGCAGCGATCGGCGCTGCCTTTGGTGGATCTCTGGGCGTGACCACGACCTCAGGTCCAGGCCTTGACTTGAAGGGTGAGTCTCTCGGACTCGCGGTGAACCTCGAACTTCCTCTGGTTGTGGTGAATGTGCAGCGTGGGGGACCGTCGACTGGCCTGCCGACCAAGACCGAGCAGGCTGACCTCTTGCAGGCAATCTTCGGACGGCACGGAGAGTCTCCCGTGCCCGTCATTGCCGCTAAGTCTCCTTCGCATTGTTTCGAGGCAGCCATTGAGGCAGTCAGGATTGCCGTTACCTTTCGCACGCCGGTGATCTTGCTCACCGATGGCTCGCTCGCGAACGGTACGGAACCTTGGGCCCTCCCCGATATTTCCGCCATCGAGGCTATTGACGCCAATTTCGCCACTGGCCCCAACGCGGTCGGTGCCGATGGAGAGCCGGTATTTCATCCCTATGCGCGCGATCCTGAGACTCTGGCTCGCCCTTGGGCACCGCCCGGCCTCGCCGGCCTCGAGCACCGCATTGGTGGTTTGGAAAAAGAGAACCTCACCGGAAACGTCAGCTATGACGGGGTGAACCATGAAACCATGACGCATCTTCGTGCCGGCAAGGTTGAAGCCGTTGGCAAAATGCTTGGACCCGTTGCCTTGGATGATCCCGACGGGAAGGCCAAGACCCTGGTCATTGGCTGGGGCTCAACCTATGGTGCCATCACCGCGGCAACGCGTCGCGTGAGAAAGGCTGGCGGCACGGTCGCGCAGGTGCACCTCACAGCCTTGAATCCGCTGCCTGCCAACCTCGGCGAAATCCTGGCGTCCTACGAACGCGTCCTCGTCCCCGAGATCAATTTGGGCCAGCTCTGCTTGCTCCTGCGAGGTCGCTATCTCGTCGATGCAAAGTCACTCTCGAAGATGCAGGGCGTGCCCTTTAAGGCTGAAGAGATTGAAAACGCCATCAATGAACTCAATGCGGAGGTTGGATCATGACCACGACAGCGGTGCCAGTAACAACGCGTAAGGACTGGTCCAGCGACCAAGAAGTGAAGTGGTGTCCAGGCTGTGGTGACTACTCGATTCTGGCCGCGGTGCAGATGCTGCTTCCCGAGCTCGGTGTGCGCAGAGAAAAGACCGTCTTCGTGTCGGGTATTGGTTGTGCAGCGCGCTTCCCCTATTACATGAACACCTATGGCCTGCACTCCATCCACGGTCGCGCCCCGGCAATCGCCACGGGTCTTGCCCTTGCTCGCCCTGACCTCGACATCTGGGTCATCTCGGGAGACGGAGATGCCCTGAGTATCGGTGGTAATCACCTCATTCATGCACTTCGTAGGAACGTCAACGTGAACATCTTGATGTTCAACAACCAGATCTACGGGCTTACTAAGGGTCAGTACTCGCCAACCTCAGAAGAAGGAAAAGTAACCAAGTCGACCCCCTTTGGTTCTCTTGATCACCCCTTCAACCCCATCAGCCTGACTCTTGGGGCCGAAGCCAGCTTCGTGGCGCGCACCCACGACATGGACCGTAACCACATGACTGAAACCTTCAGGGCCGCCCATGAGCACCGAGGGGCTTCTTATGTCGAGGTCTATCAGAACTGCAACGTCTTCAATGATGGCGCTTTCGAAGGCATCACCTCCAAGGCCAACCGTGATTCCATGTTGATTTCACTGAAGCACGGTGAGCCAATCATCTTTGGTGCTGAGCAGGAGCGTGGCGTTCGTCAACTTCCCGATGGCCGCCTAGAACTGGTCTTGGTCGCTGATGTCGGCCAGGAGGCCATCTTGGTGCACGACGCGCATCGTGAAGATCCAGGTTTGGCCTTCAGTCTTTCTCGCCTGTCTTCGGGCCCCCACCAGCCAACGCCGGTGGGTGTCTTTCGTGATGTTCAAAGGCCTGATTATGGGACCGAGGTTGCCAAGCAGATTGACCACGCTCAGGCTGAACGAGGCACGGGTGACCTTGCCAAGCTCTTGCGCTCAGGCGGGTCCTGGACGGTTGGGTGAGCAAGAACGAGATTGAAGAGGCGCCGCTAGTCGGGCCTTTCTCGGTACCCAATGCGATTACGGCTCTGCGTCTGGCTCTCTTGCCGGTCTTTCTCATCATGGTCCTGCGCGACCAGCGCTATGTAGCTGGTGGCTATCTGCTGGCCATCCTCGGTATTACTGATTACCTCGATGGTTGGATAGCTCGCAGATTTAAGCAAACCTCCAATCTGGGAAAGATTCTCGACCCCATTGCTGACCGCCTACTGGCCTTTGCTGGCTTATTCGCCCTCTGGGTCAGTCATTGCGCTCCACGATGGCTCTTGCTAGCCATTGCGCTCCGCGAGCTCTTGGTTTCGGTGGCGGTGGTCTTTCTTGCTGCCATGGGGGCAGCTCGCATTGATGTGCTCTGGGTGGGCAAGGCGGGGACCTTTGCGCTCATGTTCGCCTTCCCCGGCTTTCTTTTTGGCATGGCCTCGGGAGGGGTGGGGACATGCTTTTACGTGCTGGCCTACATCTTTGGGCTCATTGGATTACTCCTGAGCTGGGTGGCCCTGGGCTCCTATGTGCAGCCTGCCCTCGACGCCTTGCGCCGGGGGAGGAAAGCTAGTCAGTCCTGAGGACTGACTAGGGTATGGGGCATGTTGATTCCCGAGGAACTTCGCTACTCCACTGACCACGAGTGGGCTCGTGTCGATGCAACCCGTATTCGGGTAGGCATCACGGATTATGCCCAGGACGCCCTAGGCGACGTGGTCTTCGTTGACCTTCCCAAGGTGGGCATGGCTGTGGATGCTGGCTCAGCCATTGGTGAAGTCGAGTCCACAAAGTCAGTATCGGAGATCTTCGCGCCCGTCGCGGGAACCATCGTTGCGGTAAATGAGGCCTTGGCCGATTCGCCAGAGCAGATGAACGCCGACCCCTATGGCGAGGGCTGGATCTGTGAGATCGAGGTCGGCGCCGCTGGGGGCACTGAGGGCCTTTTGGATGCGGCTGCCTATGAGGCTCTGACCGAGCACTAGTCGGCTCGGCATCACCCTCGGCACAGGGACTACCCTCAAGACGTGCGTTGCTCCAACTGTGGTCAAGAGAATGGTGAAGCTGGGCACTTCTGCTCTAGTTGCGGAAGGCCCTTGAGCGTTGATGGCACCTGGGCCACGCCTCCTGTAGCACTCGGTGAACCTGGCCCAGAAGTTGAGCTAGCGGTGCAAGCAGGCCCAAGGCAATCTCTGGTCGTGACCAGAGGGCCAGCCCTTGGTGAACGCTATGAACTTGCTGAAGGTACGACTTCAGCCGGTCGGGCCTTGGATAATGAAATCTTTCTCGACGATGTCACCGTTTCTCGCCATCACGCGCAATTCATTGTTGGCCGTGGGGGAGAAGCCCAGGTTCGTGACGTTGGCTCATTGAATGGCACCTACGTCAATGCTGATCGCATTGAATCGCGCAGCCTGAAATCTGGCGACCAAGTGCAAATCGGTAAGTTTCGCTTTCAATACTTGGCCGGCCATTGAGTCCGCGCAGCTTTCTTTCCATAGGTGATGTGCTCTCGGCGCTTCGCGAGGAGTTTCCGGATGTCACCATCTCAAAAATCCGCTTTCTTGAGAGCCAGGGCCTCGTAAACCCTCAGCGCTCACCTTCTGGCTATCGCAAGTTCTTTCCCAATGACGTGAAGCGCCTGCGCTGGGTGCTGCGTCAACAGCGTGAGCATTTTCTGCCCCTCAAGGTGATCCGTGACCGTCTGGAAGAGGCGGATGCTTCGGGGACACTGGACGAAGTCACTTCTTCTGACGCATCGGCATCGCTACCGGTGACATCGGGAGAATCAGCAGAAAGCGCTGAGAGCAAAAAGAAATCTAAAACCCGCCAAGGCAATAGTCGGGTCAAGCCCACGACGGTCCTCGCCGGCGGGGTGTCCATGACTCGCGAAGAGCTTTGCGCTGCTGCCGGCATTGCCCAGAGTGAACTCAGCGCGCTCGAGTCCATGCGTTTGGTCGAGTCCATGATGCTCGCCGGACAGCCCATCTTTGATGAAGCCGCCTTGGTGGTCTGCCGCCTAGCAGCTGCATTTGCCAATTTTGGTCTTGAGCCACGACACTTGCGCTTGTATCGCAATGCCGTGGACCGCGAAGTAGGCATGGTGGAGCAGATGGTCGCTCCGCTGATCAGGCAAAGGAATCCCGAATCCCGAGTTCGTGCGGCCGAGGATGCGAGCGAGCTTGAACGGCTCGGCCAAGCCATGCGTGCAGCGCTCTTTAGTAGAGACCTTCGTAAGATTCTGGGCTCTTCAGCCGGGTAGTCCTGAATTCGGGCCGAAACCACTACCGTGGATCCATGGTCAGGGTGAAACTGCAGGCAGTACGGGTGGACTTTCAGTCGAGCACACCCGTGCTCTTTCTTCAAGAAGTACTCGCACCTAAACGCTCGCTGATGGTATTTATCGGTGCACCTGAAGCTACGGCGATTGCCTACGCTCTTCAGGGCGTTGAGGTGCCTCGGCCCATGACTCATGACCTCTTGGCGCAAGTCATGGAACTCGCCGATATCAGTATTAGCGCCATAGTCATTACCGAGCTCAGAGACGGTACCTATTTTGCTGAACTCCAGATCGAACTGCATG
>CAZTQJ010000113.1:0-5256 GCA_964615615.1 uncultured Acidimicrobiaceae bacterium | reverse complement strand
GCTTCAGGTGACTGGAGTTCAGACGTGTGCTCTTCCGATCTAAAGGCTCAAGCGCGTCAGGCAAGCAAGGCACAAACTGCGCTTCAGGACCAACGGTCTGCCTGGGAACTCGAAGAGGCTGAACTCCAAGCGCAGTTGGAACTCGTGACCAGTTTCAAAGGTGAAGCAGCCGCGGGAATCCTCATGCAGCCCGGCGAAGCTGCTTTTGCTCAGATCCATAATTCCGCTTTGATGGGTGAAGTCCGTGAAGCTGGACAATTCGTTGCGGGCAGTCAGGGGCTTTCTTTCCCCATCGGATCTCTAGGGGGGCGATCAATTCGTTATCGCGTTGGTCGCACCAAGGGACATTTTGAGCAAGGAGAAGTTCACACCGCGGGCATTGACCAAGGCGAACTGGTGATCACCAATCAGCGCATCCTCTTCCTTGGGGCAAAAAAGACGATTGAGTGCAAACTGGCCAAAGCGCTTTCAGTCCACGCAGATGAGGATGGCATGCTCACTGTCTCGGTTTCAAACCGACAAGCGCCAATGGTCGTGAGCTTTGGATCCACTATCTGTGGCTGGTTGTCGCTGAGGCTTGATCTTGCGCTTGCCGTCTTTCGCGGAGATACCGAAGCACTAGCTGATCGGATTCGTCAAGATCTTGCCGAGCACGCGAGTACTAAGCCGGCCTAGGACACCAGCAGCGCGAGAGCACTGACTACGTGCAAAGAGCTCTGGGCTAGTAAACGCGCCCGGTGATGGGAGGTCGCACGAAACTGTAAGGCCTCAACACCACCGCAACCGTACGACCATTCACGACCGTGGCTGAACCCGCCGCACCATAAACCGCGGGCGAGTTTCCAAGGATCACCTGCGGAGCCACTGCGTAAGAACCTGCTTTGAGGCCTGCGATGGAGAATGCGCCACTCGCCGAGACCGGGACAACAATGCCACCGGTGCAGCCGTAGCTAACCGCGCGACCAGGGCAAATGAGAACTGAAGTCTGCGCGTTTGATCCGGCAGGAATTCCCGACACCGAAGCCGTACCGGTGATCGAAGGCGCTAGGTAGTCAACGGCGAGATGAATCGACTGTGGCGCAATGCCACTCAAAGTGATTGCCGAAAGATCCCCAAAGGTCGTATTCGAAGTGGGCGATGTGCCTGAGATGACGGTGTAGCCACCAGCAATGTCCCAGTCACCTCGTGGCAAACTCACGGACAAGGAATCTCCACTGGTGCCATAGTTCGCATTGAAGAAGGCGCTGAGGCACCCGGCATTGAACTTCGTGTAACCCACAGGGCAGGCAAGTACGGCCGCACCAACGCTCAGGCCTCCGGGCACATTGTTCACGCTTACCGTTATTTTCAGAGGGCTAGTGAGCTTGGCCACGTCCAGGTGCAAGCTCGTTGCTCCCGACTTGGGCGTGCTAACCGTATTGCTTGTCCCAAAGTAGGTTCCTCCAGAAATTAAGGGGAAACCGGCCGCAACATTGAAGGCAGTCTTCGCTGACAGCCACATCTCATAAGTGCCGTCGCCAGCCGTCGTGCTTGCCGTTTGGCCACCTGCGCAAGCAGGAGCAAAGGTAACTTTTGTTGGGCACGCAAGGACGGTGAGGGTGGTACTGGCAGTCAGACCACTGTGGCCAATATCTCCGGTGAGATTAGGAGCCGCGTAGTTGACTACGAGACTCACGGTTTGCGATGAGTTCGCGACCACGGTGATCTTTGACGTTAAGCCAAGCACTGGTGATGCCGAAGCACTCTTCCGGTAGGCGCCAGCCAAGGCCCATTTACCCGGCAGCAAGGAGGCTCCGTAGCCAGATCGAGCCGCTTGCACCGTGGAACCTGAAATGTACGCGCCACCAACGCAACCAAAAGCCATCGTTACGGTTTGTGGGCAAACTTCCACACCTAGGGCACCAGTGAAGTCCCGAGGCGCCTTCCCAAGAGTGACCGTACCGACTACCGATGGAGCAACGTAGCTAAAGGAAATGTTCTTCGTGGTCACACCGGCTGAGCGCACGGCAATGACGGTGGATGCAGACTGGAGAGGAAGGCCACCGGCAGTTATCGCTCCGGCGCTTAAGCGGTAGGTCGTACTGGCTCCAGAGACCGGCACCGAGAGGGCAAAACGACCATTAGTGGCGAGCGTTTGACGGCCGCCAACGCAGTGGTCCGTGACAACCACACCGGGACAGGCCATGACCGTGACCGAAGCTAGGTAGCCACGCGGTACACCCTTCATGACGACGTAGCCCTGGAGGTTTGATGCGGGAACGACAACGGGGAATTTAATACCCACCAAGTTTCCCTTGTTATTAAAACCGGTGCAGGTAACCCAAACGTATCCGTCTGAGCCAATTTTGGCGGACACTTGACGACCACCGGAAACGGTGAGTGCAGGTCCCGCGAAGACATTGATCACCAGGAGGATGCAGCCATTGACGTCGGCGATGAGTGTCTGAGCGAGCGTTGTGCCAACCTTCACTGCGACTTCGCTGCCCGGCGCGAATCCACAGGCATAGGACTCGGATGACTGACCAGGGCTCAAAGGTCCAATTCTTGGACCTGGCGGAATATCTGGACCTGCACCTGGGCCGGGGTAACCCGAAACGGTAGTGGCGCTAGAGAGCAAGGGCACGCTCATCAAACTTGCAAAACTTATGGAGAGCAACACGAGCAAGCGTGATGCGATTTTTATAAAGCGCAACACCTACCCCTTTCGCTCGCCGCTGGATGCATTTCAGAACTATTTACTAGTTCCCAAGGCTACAGGATATTCCTAGCCTGCATAGGGCGCCCCGAAAGCCCCTCAGCCAGTTCTTAGATTTCCCCATGCCTCGGCTGCCAAGGGGCCAGGGGCCATTGAAGCCCTTATCTATAAGGGTCTACCGGTGGGCGCTGAGGGACTCGAACCCCCGGCCTGCTGGATGTAAGCCAGCTGCTCTAACCAACTGAGCTAAGCGCCCGGTACTCATAGGTTAGGCGAATTAGCCAGCCTCCCCGGGCGCAGGCCCCAGAGCCCTAGCGCGCCCAGCTAGCAAGTTCCTCGCAACGCTCTGGCGAAGCAGCGACTATCAGACGTCGAGGTCTCGCATCCAAAGCAAAAAGGGGAAGCCCATCAAGTTCCAAAGCCGCTCCCCCAACTTCAGTGAGGATGAGCAAACCAGCCAAGTAGTCCCAGGGATGTACTCGGCCTTGGCCAATCTGCGCGTATCCATCGAGTGCTCCGGTGGCCACCAAGCAGCATTCGAGTGCGCAGGCGCCTAGGGACCGTTGTTGAGCAAAGGGTCCGGGCATCACCGGCAGACCAGCACTAGCTAGGACCTTTTGCCCATGGTCCACACGCTCGAGTTTTTTGCCGTTCACGAAAGATCCTCCACCACGAAGTGCGTGGTAGCGGGTGCCAAGGGATAGATCTACTACGAGCGCCGTGAGTACGCCTTCGCCATCAGCGATGGCTATGGAGCACGCGCTGAAGGGAAGCCCTCGTGAATAATTCGTAGATCCGTCGACAGGATCTAAGACTGCAGTGAGTGCGCCCGAGCCCGTGAGGCCAGATTCTTCGGAGAAGACGGCCAGGCCAGCTGCATGCAGGACCGCGCTTGCCGCATCATCCGCAACAACATCGAAGGAGTACTGCCCTTCACGGCTGCCCGTGAGACCTGACGACCGATGACGCGAGAGGGCATCAAGGACCGCATCTGCGGCCCTGTTGCTGACTTCAAGGAGCTCTTTGGGGTCGGAACTGGCCATCACTCCACTATCGCACTTCGAGGGCCTGCTCCCTAGCCCATCCTCCCCACTACGCTGTGAAGCATGGCTGCGATCGATGTCGCTGGATACGTGGCTGACCTTAAGGACCATGCGGTCGACCATGGATTCCACGTGCATGATGAGAGACACTTTGTCGAGACCTATTCCCTTCGTCAGGTTTGGGAAGTGGATCTTCACCCCGAAGAAGGCTGTGGAGGCCCCCTCGATCTGCACCTGGCGCTTGACGTAGATCCGCGGGCCCTGCTGAGTTTCGAAGACGCCGTCATGGGCCTTGGTGATGAAGAAGAACCAGAAGATGATTTTCACTTCCCGCTGACCTTTACCTGGGCCATGCCTCCCTTCACCAATGCGCCTGACCTCCTGCGTGTGGCCATCGACCTTGCGGGCATTGGGGGCCTTGAACTTCCCCTTGAAGTTTCTGCGAGCGACTCTTTTGCATCGGCAACCGATATGCCAGAACGTCGACTAACCATTCTGGCGCGCTATCCCGTCTCGCTCACCAAGGTTTTGAGGGGCGAAGAACTCCTCTGCGATGTCTTCGACCGCTGCGCCGAGGTCAGCGCTTTCCTCCTGGGTCAATCCGAAGAATGGCTGAGTTGAATCCCATGCGAAGCAGCCTGCGGAGAACTGCACTTGGAGTAACGGCCCTTATGGCATCAGCCATCAGCCTGAGTGCCTGCGCCGGGAATGCCAGTGCACAGGCTCGACGCGCCTGCCATGAAGTAGACCGCGCCATCAGCGCTTACCAATCAGCCCAGCAGCAAAGTGCTCCTTTGCTCAAGCAGCAAAAACTCTCCGAAGCCAGCCATTCACTCACCATCGCGCTGGGCTATGCCGCCGATGCAACGTCCTCGGACGGAAGTTGGAATGCACTGATGACCACGATCTCCCAATCCGTCAACGTTGGCATTGAGAAGGTCATCCCATCCTTGACGGCCAACTGCAAGATTGCGGAAAGCGACAGCCCCTACATGAGTTTCAGCCCGAGTAATGCGAGTCTCCCGAAATAAGCGCCCTAAGCACTGGCGAAAAGAACTGCGCCATAGGCCAAAAGCATCGACGCCGCTATGAGCACAGCACCTCGCCAGCTGGCGAAATATGCGTTGGAGCGAATGTGGCGCTCGATCGCAAGGTAGGAGAAGCTCGAAACCAGCAAGGTGACGACAAGGCGCAGCGCGAATAAGCCCCAGCCGTTGAAGCCTGTCCTTCCCGCATTGAGCCACAAGAAGATGGGATAGTGCCAGAGATAGACGCCATAGGAGATTTTTCCCAGGGCAACAAAGGGCTTCGTGGCGAGTGCGCGGGCCAAGGCTGAGTTCGGCAATTGCCAGACTGAAGCTACGAGCACCGTCGCCGACAAGGAAACGAGCAGGAAGCCGCCGCGATACATCCATGCTGGATCGCCACTGACGCTCAGTACCATGCTCAGCCAGCCAGCTAATCCGAGGATTCCCAGTGCAGCCAAGATGCGCTTAGTTCTGGCGCTTTCTAAGCGCT
>CAZTQJ010000112.1:0-5278 GCA_964615615.1 uncultured Acidimicrobiaceae bacterium | reverse complement strand
ATCTGCCTACGTCCACCCGACAACCCGGATAGCGGTTCTCAAACCAGGTACCTCCCGCTCCCTCGTTCTTCTCCACGATACGAAAGGGGAAGCCAGCCTGGGAAAGACGTATCCCCGCCAAGATGCCGGACATGCCGGCACCGACCACCAGCACGGGCAGTCCTTCACGCACGGATGCCGGCACAGCCGGGTTTGGATGGGGCTGGCGGTGATCGATGCCGTCAAGTTCGAGTTCTTCCAACATCATTTCGAGGTAGGCGGGATCCACGGGCGTGGCAACCAAGAATTCCATGATCTCGTGAACGATCTCTGGACTCGGCGGAGCTGGCAGTTCACCATCGCCATCCCTAAAGGCCACGATGGCTTGAAGCGCTGCGGCACGAATGCTGGCGAGCGACGCTGGCTCCATGAAACCTTGCACTTCATTGAGGTAGATACCCAATGGTCGCAACTCGCCGCGGATCCAGGAAGGGTCGCCGGTCAACGAGACCATGGAGGCCATCAGCGTAGGGACACTCAAGTCCTCGAGGTAGCTCGCGATGGCGGCATCGTCATCCGAGAAGGGCTCACCCGCAAATCGACTTCTCTTTCCCATGGCGCTCCCTCCTCGCGTCCACCGACGGTAGTGCAAGCAGGATCTACCCACAGGCCTGACCTAGGCTCTGGACATGGCAGAGCTGGGAAATGAAGAACTCGTACTCACCATGGAGGGCACGGTGGCCACAATCTGGCTAAACCGTCCAGCCAAACGCAATGCGGTGACCTTCACGATGTGGGAGATGATTCCCCGCCTGCTTGAAGAGGTCACCGCCAACGAGGAAGCTCGCGTCCTGGTGGTTCGCGGTGCCGGAGATCACTTCAGTGGTGGCGCCGATATTGCTCAACTTCAGACTCAGCTCGTCGACACCACATCATCAGGTGGTTTTCGCGAAATAAATGGCGTGGCTGAAGACGCGCTTGCCCGCTTTGCGCTTCCCACCATCGCCTACATCACGGGCTTTTGCGTCGGCAGCGGGTGCCAGATTGCCGTGGCCTGTGACCTGCGCATCGCTGATAGCAGCTCCCGCTTTGGCATCACCCCAGCCAAACTCGGCATTACCTATCCCTCCTTTGCCGTCGAACGAACCGTTGCTCTCATGGGAGCCTCGGCAGCCAAGCATCTGCTCTTGAGTGGAGAATTGATTGATGCGCAGCGTGCGCTTCGCGTTGGCTTGATTGACGAAGTCCTTGAGCCTGAGCTAGCAGTAGCTCGTCTCGATGAGCTCACCGCCACCTTGGCTTCACGTTCCCTCATGACCCAACGTGCTGGGAAAGAAATGGTCGCAGATGTCGTGGAATTCGGCGCCGTGCGTGAGGAAACAGCCAAGCGCTGGGAGCATGAGGCCAGTACTGGCCCGGATGTCAGTGAAGGCGTCGCAGCCTTTCTCGAGCGACGAGACCCTCAGTTCACCTGGCGCAAGCCTGCTCAGTCCTAGCTGGCCTTCCGCGCCACTAAGGAATATTCCAGGGGAAGTCTTGGGGATCCTTCGGGCATCGTGAAACGATGAAAAGCCTCATCTGCGGGAATCAAGAAGGGCCAAAACTTGCAGCAGATGGAGTCATATTCGGCGAAGGACTGCAGCTCCAGTCCGGCGCCAAGCAATGCGGTGATCACCTCGGCGATGGGATGGGGCCACTCGCTGACGGGACTGGGCGCAAAGTTTGCACTCGGATCGGCATAGGAGTCGCTCCAATCTTCCCGCCAAGGATTGCCATCGCCGAAATAACTTTCGGTGATTTTCAGATCCTCTCCAGCCAAGAGATTGGTAAAGGGATGAAACTCAGTCAGACAAAGTCGCCCGCCTGGTCGCAGGAGATCAGCAACGACCTTTGCCCAGGAGTCAAGGTCAGGTAGCCAGCAGATAGCGCCAAGCCCGGTGTAGACGATGTCGTAGTCAGCCTGGAGATGCTCTTTCGCTTGGTAAACCTCAGCTTCTACGAAACGAGCATCGAGCCCCGCTAGTTCAGCAATCTCGCGGGCTTTATGAATGGCTGCTGGCGAGAAATCAAGACCAGTAACGCGGGCGCCAAGGCGAGCCCAGCTCAGGCTGTCGAGTCCAAAGTGACATTGCAGATGGACGAGGTCAAGACCAGAAACATCGCCTAATAAGGCTGGCTCGTAGGGCTCAAGGGTGGACCGCCCTGCGAGAAATCCCTGCAGGTCATAAAAATCGCTCTTGGCATGCACTGCTACGCGAGCATCCCAAGAGGCCAGGTTTTCCCTGAGCCACTGTTCTTTTTCATTTTCCACGGCTTGAGCCTAAGCCCAGTAAGCAATCAGTGCCCATCCACCACCAAATCTTGAACTCAGTTATAGCGTTAGCGATGAGCTTCGCACCCTGCGGAGTCAAGAACCTTGGGAGGTTCAACATGGGACGCAAACTCTCAGCCGAAGCACTCGGCACTGCAGTATTGGTCTTCTTCGCCTGTGGCGTGGCCACGCTGACCTTTGGGAAGCATTTTGACTTTGGCAACACGCTTGTTGGTCATATGACTTCAGCGGGTATCGCCACGACAGCGCTGGCTTTCGGCCTCGTGCTCACGGCTCTGGCCTATGCCATCGGTCCGATCTCTGGTTGCCACGTCAATCCGGCGGTCACCATGGGTGCCCTCGTTGCTGGTCGCATGAAGA
This sequence comes from uncultured Acidimicrobiaceae bacterium, assembly GCA_964615615.1. Taxonomy (GTDB): domain Bacteria; phylum Actinomycetota; class Acidimicrobiia; order Acidimicrobiales; family RAAP-2; genus CAZTQJ01. The sequence goes on along the minus strand of CAZTQJ010000112.1, from coordinate 2,607 downwards.
TCCAAGAGGCAGTTGGCTACTGGGTGGCCCAGTTTGTTGGAGGCATCGCCGGCGCGCTCGCGCTCTGGGCTGTCTTTGCTCGCTCACCTCACTACGAACTCAAGCACACTGGTCTAGGTGCTGATGGCTATGGGATGCAGTCGGCAGTGCGCATTTCGATGACTGGCGCGTTTCTGGTGGAGGTCATCTTGACCGCGACCTTTGTCTTCGTCATCTTGAGCGTCACCTCCAAGATTGCCAACGCTGGGCTTGCTGGCCTCGCGATTGGTCTCAGCCTTACGGTGGTCCACCTCATTGGTATCCCGCTGACAGGAACCAGCGTCAACCCAGCACGAAGCTTCGGACCAGCACTGGTCATCGGCGGAACTGCCCTCAGCCAGGTATGGCTCTTCATCGTTGCCCCCTTGGTCGGAGGTGCTCTCGCAGCCCTCGTTCACCGCTTCTTGTTTGCTCAAGATGGGGCCGCGGCCTAAGCCCAAAAGCTTTTAGCCCCTGGGCTAGCAAAGTGCCGGTTTCCCTCGGGAGACCGGCACTTTGTCCTTCTGGGACTGTGAAACGATAGGGGGATGGCACAACATCCACGCTACGGAATCACCATCCCCTTCGATGGGGTCAGCCTCCCTGAGCACAAGGACTGGTATCACCGTCTTGCCGACCTCGGCTACAGCGACGTCTGGTCAGCTGAAACTGACGGCGCAGACGGTTTCACGCCTTTGGCCTTAGCCGCTGCCTGGGAGCCACGCCTCAATCTCGGGATTGCCGTCGCACCGGCTTACACCCGTGGACCGGCGCTACTGGCCCAAACGGTGGCGAGCATCGCCGAAGCCGCACCCGGTCGCTTCACCTTTGGTTTGGGTTCGAGTTCCAACGTCATTGTGGAGAAGTGGAATGCCGTTGCCTTTGAGAGGCCTTATTACAAAGTCCGCGACACTCTGGCTTTTCTTAAACTTGCACTATCAGGAGAGAAGGTCGATCAGGACTTCGACACCTTTTCCGTTAAGGGTTTCAAACTGGCCAGAGTTCCAGAGATTGCGCCAACCGTTTTGTTAGCCGCCTTGCGGCCAGGCATGCTCAAGCTGGCAGGAAGTATGGCCGATGGGGCCATTTTGAACTGGCTCTCAGCGGAAGATGTGCGCAAAGCCGTAGCCGAGGTGGATACCTACTCCGAGATCGCCGCACGTATCTTTGTCGTCCCCAGCGAGGACGCAGACTTCGCACGCATGGTGGGTCGCCGCATGATTACCGCCTATCTGAATGTCCCCGTCTATGCCGAGTACCACCGTTGGCTAGGACGTGGAGATGCCTTGGCGGGTATGTGGGATGCCTGGGCAGCCGGAGATCGCAAGCAGGCTCTGGCGGAAATTCCCGATCACGTCGTTGACGAACTCATCGTGCATGGATCACTCCAAAGTTGTCGCGAACACGTGCAGCGTTATGTAGACAATGGGGTCACCATCCCCGCTATCGCCGTCGTCAATCCCTTCGGAACTCCAGAAGACCTCATCGGCATTGTCGAGGGTCTCGCACCTCAGGCTTGATGCACCGTGACTCCTCACAAAGACGAACGGCTCGAAGGATGGCGCGGTCTCATTGACCGATCCTTGGACACAGCCATTGTCCCTGGATTTGGCCGCTTAGGACCCCTCCTGCGAAGGCGCCTTTCCGACTGGGAGGCAGCTGTCGCTGCCGCAGGCAGGAAGATCGTCATCACCGGAGCCACCTCTGGTCTGGGGCTCGCTGCGGCTCAACAGCTCGCTTCGGCTGGAGCGAGCCTGGTCCTGGTCGGCCGCAGCGAGCAAAAACTCGCCGAAGCCCACAAACTGGTCTCCTCCTACGCGGAGGGTGGAGAAGTCGAAACCATGCACTGCGACATGGGAGACCTCGATCAGGTGCGCACGCTTGCCAGCCAACTCAAGGCTGCTGGGCCTCTCGATGTCCTCATTCATAACGCTGGCGCCCTTGATGCGGACTACCAACTCGCGCCCCAGGGTCATGAGCTCACCATCACGGTTCATCTCATTGCGCCCTATCTGCTCACCGAACTGCTCCGTCCCGCATTGACCGCAGCCAAGGCTCCCCGGGTGATCACCGTCACTTCGGGAGGTATGTATTCAGAAGCCTTCAATATCAAGAAACTCGAAATGCGGCCAGATAACTATCGAGGCACGGTCGCTTATGCCAGAGCGAAAAGGGCTCAGGTCGTACTCACCAAGGCCTGGCAACAACGCGCGGGGACCTCCATAGACTTTCACCTCATGCATCCCGGATGGGCTGATTCTCCAGGAATGGAGCGCGCCCTTCCCACCTTTCACCGCCTCTTGGGTTGGAACAACCGCTCCACCGATGACGGCGCCGACACCATCACCTGGTTAGCTGGACGGCCTGACCATGAGCCGCGTGGTGGGCAACTCTGGCTCGATCGCCAAGCACGACCGATCTTTAAGATCCCCAAGACCAAGGTCAGTGATGCTGAGTTGGCCAAGCAGGGAGAGGCCCTTATGGCGTGGCTTGCTGAGGTCAGTGGGCAGGTATCGCCTCCCTTCGCAAATTGACCTAGACCATAGGGATGGCTTTCCCCCCTATTGATGAGATCGCCCATCAGGTCAG
>CAZTQJ010000111.1:0-5280 GCA_964615615.1 uncultured Acidimicrobiaceae bacterium | reverse complement strand
TGGTGGAGGTGATGGGACTCGAACCCACGACTTCCTGCTTGCAAAGCAGGTGCTCTAGCCAGCTGAGCTACACCCCCGAAGAGTCCTAATCCTAGACCAAAGCCCCGCAGCCCCGAAGCAAAGGGGGGGGGTCAAGGGGCTGTGGATCTATGCCTGCTTAGTTCGTCCCTGAAGGTATTCACCAGTTGGTCGTTGCTGAGTCTTTAGACGGCGCAAATACAACGCTCAACCGTCTCCTCGCCGTTGAGCTTTTAGGCGGCCTCATGGCGATTATTACTGGCTTGGCTCTGGTTTCCCTAAGACCAAGACGAGGACTGAGCAATGTCTGAGTGATCGGCGACACTGTGGGCTATCGTTCCGCTGTGCCCGCAGGCATGCTTAGGTCTCCTCAAAAAAGCCGCTTGCCCGCCATTGTGCCAATCGACGATCGCAAGGCCGGTGAACGACTTGATCGCCAGACTTCGGAATTAACCATGAAGGGTCGCGGTAACGAAGAATCGGGCGTAAAGACCCCGAAGCTCGGAGCGAGTTCTCGCTACCGGAACCAAGATCCAAAACCCGTTGGAGAGAGAAGAGGCCGTGAGTCCTGACATCGATTACACCATGCAGATCTCTATCCTCCTAGGGCTTGCAGCGACTGCGGTAATCCTTGTGTTGTCGGCTGTGGTCGGCATCGACATGGAGGCCAATTCCCAGGCAGAGTCGAGCAGCGAAGAAACGGCGACTCAGCTCTCATTTCTCGACACTGTGGCCGAGGCAAGATTTCACATCCTGTTCGCAGGTTTCAGCTCGCTGTTCCTTTCGCTTTTCACTTGCGTCTTGCTGGTTGGCTTCAGTCGCCATCAGGACGCAGTCTGGCGTATTGCGCTTGCAGTCAGTGCCCTCGTTCATGCAAACGGGACCTACCGAGTTGTAGAGGAGAACCTCCGCAAGCGAATTCGTTCCCTACGTGCATGGCTCACGGTACTGATGGGTTTAGCCTTTGCCATCGTCAGCGCTGTGGCTGTTTTTGGGTTCTTGCCTTCGCTACAGACCGTGATTCTGCTGCTCGGCATTTTGTGGGCGCTATTCGTAACCTCAGTTTCATTCGTGTCGCTGCTCACCATGAGGCAGTATGCGCCGCGCTCAGCAGGCGACGCCGGTGATCTCAATCTCATCTGACTAGCGGACGAGACTTTGAAGCGACTCTAAGGAAAGCAGCTGCACTGGCTAGCCGGGTGACGACCCCAAAGACCCCTAGGCCACAGCGCGCAGGATCGGATTCACAGCGGATTCACAGGTCGGACTCAGGAAGATCTGGATCGGTGCCAGCATCCTTATTGCAGGCCCCATAGGACAGGAGTGAGCATGAATGGCATTGGACAAGCCCGTCGGATCCTCGTCGTCGATGACGAGGCTTCCATCGTTGACGCCGTCGCCACATCTCTTCGCTACGAAGGCTTTGAAGTCTTTGAAGCCACTGATGGCCAAGCGGCTTTGAAAGCTGTCATCGATCACCAGCCTCAGCTCATCATCTTGGACGTGATGATGCCGGCCTTAGACGGCTTCGCCGTAGCAAAGCGCCTCCGCCAAGACGGCATTAAAACTCCCATCCTGTTTCTGACGGCCAAAGATTCTATCGAAGACAAAGTAACCGGCCTCACAATTGGTGGTGATGATTATGTGACCAAGCCATTTGCACTTGCTGAGGTGATTGCGCGTGTACGCAGCATCCTCGCGCGAAGTTACGGGGCTGACGATGACGAACTTTTGCGATTCGCGGACCTCGAACTCGACGAGCGCGCTCATGAGGTGAAACGGGCGGGCAAAGAAGTGAGTCTCACAGCGACAGAATTTTCACTGCTTCGCTATTTCATGCTGAATCCGAGACAGGTGCTCTCAAAAGCTCAGATTCTTGACCACGTCTGGCACTACGACTTTGGGGGCGATGGAAATGTCGTAGAGACCTATGTCAGTTACTTACGCCGCAAACTCGATCCCCTCGGACCCGAACTCATTCAAACCGTTCGCCTCGTGGGCTACATCCTCAAAGAGAGCACCGAAGGATGACCCTCCGCGTTCGGCTTTTGCTTGCTACGGCGATGGTCTCCCTGATTGCCCTACTTGGCGCGGATATTGCTGCTTACAGCCTCTTGCGAAATCATCTTTATGGCCAGGTTGACCAACGGCTCATGGACGCCACCGCAGCGGTCTTCCATGAGCATCGCCAAGTGAATCCGGCCTTCCTCCCGGGACCAGAATCCCCCGAAGATCTCGCCCACGCCGCGCCCGGGACCTACATTCGAATTTCAGGGGCCGGTGATATCACCTCCGTAATCCCCTTCTATGACGTGGGTTCAAAGCACTACACGCCAAACATTCCCAAGGCCTTTAGCTTTCCCAGTCACGAAAAAAATGCCTCCCCGAGTCTTTTTCTTACCGTGAGTTCCAAAGAACGCGGAGGCCCGGAATTCCGAGTGCTGGCCACCCAGCCTGATCCCATCAGCACTCTTGTGGTGGCCCAACCCCTCGACGGTGTCACTACTACTCTGAATCACCTCATCATCATTGAGCTCCTGGCCGGCCTTATTGCCCTTATTGCAGCCATGGCCTTGGGCTGGTGGCTTGTTCGCCTAGGGCTACGACCACTTACTGAAGTTGAGGAAAGCGCAGAAGCCATCGACGCTGGGGAGTTGGATAGGAGAATTGAGGTCGCTAATCCTCGCAGTGAGGTAGGCCGACTTGCCATCGTCCTCAACTCCATGCTCTCCAGGATTGAGTCAGCATTCTCAGCACGCGACAAAACCGAATCTGAACTTCGAGCATCCGAGTCCCGCCTGAGGCGCTTTGTCGGTGATGCCAGTCACGAATTGCGTACACCTTTGGCCGCGGTCTCTGCTTACGCCGAACTCTTCTCGCGTGGAGCGAGTGAAAGGCCTGAGGATCTCGCTCGACTCATGCAGGGGATTCAGGTTGAGAGCGCTCGCATGAGTGGTCTCGTCGACGACTTGCTCTTGCTTGCAAGGATGGATGAAGAGCGACCCATTGCGCTTGAGTCGCTTGAGTTGATCACCATCGCTGCAGATGCTGTCGACGCACACCGAGCCCTTGGTCCGGCCTGGCCAATCACCTTCAGCGCACCGTTACCTGTGGAGATGATGGGTGATGCCGGGCGAATTCGCCAGATCTTTGACAACTTGCTTGGCAATGTCCGCGCGCATACGCCCGAGGGAACCCACGTAGAACTAAAAGTGGAAGACCTTGCTGATTCAGCCACCATTTCGGTCATCGACCATGGACCGGGAATCGCGATTGAGGAACGTGAACAAATTTTTGAACGCTTCTACCGGTCAGACCCTTCGCGTACACGAAGCCATGGGGGCAGCGGTCTGGGCCTATCCATCGTGACTGCTTTGGCCACAGCCCATGGTGGAAGCGTGAGTGCTGAAGAGACTCCTGGTGGTGGGGCCACAATCATTGTGAGCCTTCCAAAAAATTCACAGGCAATTACCAGCGGGCGCTAGGGCTGGCCTCATCTCAGGCGAGTCAAATGGAGTTATGACCATAGAAACCAGAAACCGCAAGCAGCTTCCTAGCCCGAATGATTCCAAGCTCTCGAGCCGCGACATCGCGCTCAGGAAAATCCGCCTCGTTAGCGCCTATGCGGGGGCAATCGGAATCGCCTTCACCGGGCTTTTTGCCAACCTCGCCTCGAGCACGGCAACAGTCAGTGCCAGCCCAACTACGGCAACAAGCCCGGGAAGTTCCTCGACGGCCACACAGGCTTCGGTCCAGAGTTCCTCGCCAGCAGTAATCGCCAGCCCAGCGATTTCCTCAGGCAGCTCAGCGGTGGCCAGCGCTAGCCCCCATGTCGTGACCGGAGCTTCATGACCCTTGCTTCAACAAGGTCATCAGTCTTCAGAGAACCCGTTGAAATAGGGCATTTCAAAGATTCACAGGAAACTCACAGGCAAGGCTCAGGAAAATCTGACCTAGCTGGAGTTGGATAGAGCTATGGCAGCAAACCCCCGACAGCGCAGACACCGAACCCCGACCGGGCAAGACGGAAGCCGCCGCTATCTGGCCATGCGCAAAATACGCCTCGTGACCGCCTGGGCTGGTGCCATGGGCATAGCCCTAACCGGTCTTTTTGTATCTCTGGCGTCAGCTGCATCAACCCATGCAGCCAGTACAACCCCCACAGCGAGCAATCAGTCCCCCGTCAGCCCTAATGGGGCCTATGGATCCACCGGAATCACGCCTACGACTAGTCCCTATGTTTCTTCTCCCTACAACCAAGGCCAGGGTGGCTACCAGAATTCCTACAGTTACAGTCCGCCACCACAGGTGGTTACGGGGGCTTCGTGACCACCGTCGCAAGCGAGCGCTTCACCACCATTGGCACCACCGCCGTAATCTGCACCACCGAAGGTGACGAACTCGAACTTGCCACCCAAGAGGCAAGGAGACTCACCGCAGAGCTCGACCTTGCCGCCAGTCGCTTTCGTGGCGACAGCGAACTCCAAAAAATCTCCGCGGAGCCAGGTATTGCCCATGAGCTTTCGGCAACACTCTGGACCGTCATCGATCAGGCCCTCTGGGCCGCCGGCTACACCGATGGACTGGTAGATCCAACGGTGGGTGAGGCAATGGCCATCCTCGGCTACTCCGCTTCCTTTGCCGATCTTGATCTCGATGATCCACGGCCAGTAGTCAAGCTTGGGCGAGTGCCCGGATACCGAGCCATACGACGCAACGCGGAGAAAAAGACCATCACTATCCCTGAAGGCGTAAGCCTCGACCTCGGTGCCACAGCTAAAGCGGGATGCGCTGATCGCATCGTGGCATCGCTAGGTACATCAATTGCGGGAGGCGTGCTCGTGAGCCTTGGTGGCGATATCGCCATCGGTGGCAGCCCACCTGAAGGTGGATGGCAGGTTGGCATCGCTGCTCGACATGACGACCCCCTCGATGCCGTTGGCCCGACCATCGCTCTGCACCATGGTGGCCTGGCATCTTCTGGCGTCGCGGCTCGACGCTGGCGCAAAGGTGGGCAGGAATTCCACCATGTCATTGACCCCACAACAGGCCGAAGTGCCGAAGTCATCTGGGAAACTGTCACCGTTGCGGGGCCAACTTGCCTCATTGCCAACAGTGCAAGCACCGCTTCCATCATCCTTGGCGAGGATGCTCCGGCTTGGCTAGCCGCACACCAACTTCCTGCGCGACTGCAGCGACCTGACGGCAGCGTGGTCCTCGTGGGTGGCTGGCCGGAGGAGACTCGATGAGTTCCACCGTGTT
>CAZTQJ010000110.1:0-5303 GCA_964615615.1 uncultured Acidimicrobiaceae bacterium | reverse complement strand
GTCCTAGCTGGAGGCTGATCAAGGTCGAGGAGTAGCAGAGGTCGAAGTAGGGGTGGAGAAGCATCCGCCTGGCCAGCCATCCGCGATAGGCGACGAAGTTCCCACTTTTGACCGTGGTGCCGGTCAAGAAGCGGAACATGATCCGGAAGATCTGGTACATCAGTTTGAACAGAAAGGATTCCTGGCGCTGCGTCCGAAGTGCCACGCTGAGCCGACGCTCGGGATGGTCACCCTCTAGGAGCGGCTCAATCAGCCGGGGTACGTCCTCAGGGCGGTCCTCGCCATCGGCATCCATCGTGACGATCAGGTCGCTGTCCGAAATCTCGGGAAGGAGCTTGCGAATACCGAATACGAGTGCCCTCTGGTGACCGAGGTTGAAGGGTGGGGTTATCGTAAGCGTGTCAGGAAGTTCCCGCAGCCTCTCCACCTCAGCGTCGAAGCCGCCAGTGTCATCGATCAGGACGAAGCAGGCACGGAGATTCTGCGTGTTAGGGCTCTGCGCGAACTGCTCGAGCAGTCGCTGGCGCAGCGTGAGAAACGAGGGAACGTCGCGAAAACTGGGGGCGACTACCCAGATCCTTGTAGTCTCCATTCTTTCACCCCCTGTGCCGTCCTAGCTCGTCGTGCCCGGCAACGAAAGCTTTTTTAGAGCATAGACCTCCCTACGAAGCGCCCAAAGGTCCTCGTGACCGTAAGTGGAATGCCTCCGGGAGCGTCCGGTCTTGCTTCAGCACACGGTAGTTAGCTAAGGCACCTGTGGATGCTGGCAGGGCGTGTCGGTTACCTAAACCCGGCGTTGGAGTATCGAGTCCTGCCGGGGGTACTTCAGGACTCGACCCGGGTCAAAGCCCAGTGGCTCGCGAAAGACCGCAGGCCCAGTATCTAGCCATTCGACCGGCCTCTCCATGGGGAAATTTCAAGGGAAAGCGCTTTGAGGACACAAGAATGATGGCTTTCAGGTAGCGGCGTGAACTCGAAGCCCTGGAAGCCCTGGTTTCACCGAATCCAAGGCAAGTGAATCCGCTTCGCGTCTCACCTTGAGGAATCGTGCCCCTCGTGTTGAGGGGTGCTAGTTTCACCCCAAGCAACTGACGGGCCTTTTGGGGCTTGTCTGAGATAGGGGGATTAAATGCTTAAGTCGACAAGCCGTCTGGGAGTGAAATTCCGCGGCATAGCAACAGTGGCCATGGCAGGCGTACTTATTGCGGCCTGTTCATCAGGTGGTGGTAAGGCAACTTCCACTACTAAGGCCAATTCAGCCAAGAACACTGCAGTTCCCACCAAGTTGGCCTTGGCCTACACCGGTGGAACCGCTACTAAGGCTGATTCCAGTCTTTCGCCTGTGAAGGTTGGGTATGTAAACGCCGAAAGTGGTTCTCCTTCCTACCCAGAGAACACCGCTGGTGCTGACCTTGCCGTGAAATACGTCAACGAAAACCTCGGTGGCATCAAGGGCCACCCTCTTGAGCTCGTGAAGTGCTTTGTTATCACTGAAGAGGATGGCCAAAAGTGTGCCACGCAGTTCCTCAACGACAGTGCGATCAAGTTGGTGTTGACGGGAACGCTCGTCGTCGGCAACGCTTCGCTCTACTCAGTGCTGAAGGACAAGAAGCCCATCATTGTGGGCAACGGAATTACCGCGGCCGACTTTGCGCAGCCTGACGCTGTGACCTACACGCCTGGTGCTCCCGGTGTGGTTTCGGGAATGGCTAAGTACATCATTGATGGTGGCCTAGGCAAGGTAAAGAGCGTGGCCGTAGTGGCTTCCGATGACGCCGGTGCCAAGGCATCAGCTCAGGTACTCTTCGCTCCGCCGCTCGAAAAGGCTGGCATCAGCGTGAAGCAGGTATTTATTTCACCAACTGCACAGGGTGCAACTGTCGCATCAGCCATCAAGGCTGCCGGTGGCGACACCGCTGACGTCTTCGTTGACATCTCACCAGTTCAGGGTTGCATTGCGGTCTACGACGCTTTGAAGAGTCTGTCGATTAATCCCAAGGTGCTGACCACGGGCCTTTGCTTTGGAACTCCTCTGATCCAGCACCTCAAGGGCACCTTCCCCAATGGCTGGTACTTCGGTGCTTACGGTGTGAACTACTTCATGCCTAACAAGCCAGGCCTGCTGCCCTCAGAGCAGTTGACTGACTACATGGCCATCAAGGACGCCTACAACCCAACGATGGAGTACACCGGTTTTGCTGGACCAACCTTCGGTAACATCCTCACCATTGACAAGCTCTACACGCAGTTGGGTATTGACGCCACCTCAGAGCAGGTCCGCGCGGCCACGAAGGCCTACACGGGTCCACAGTGGGGCCAGCCCGGCACCTTGGCCTGCGGCAAGGTCAGTGCACTCTTCGTGACCGTTTGTGGCGCTGAGATGGGTATTGAGCAGTTCAAGGATGGCAAGTGGATTGCTATTCAAGATGCTTACAACAACAAACTGATTAACGCATTCGCGTAAGTAATTATTCGTTTGTCTGGGGTGACCAGTATTTTCCGATCATTAATGGCCCCAAAGAGGAGGTCGGCGCTTAGCGTCGGCCTCCTCTTGGCCATCGGAATTGGCTTCCTCGCCATAGCAATCTCGAATACAGACCAGATCCAGCAACTGGCGCTGGGTGTGGGCGGAGGAGCACTGATCGCCGCAATCGCGATCGCGGTCACGCTGAACTTTCAAGGTTCGGGAGTAGTTAATTTCTCTGCCGGGGCAATGGCGATGTATTCGGGTTACCTCTACAACGCTCTGCGCACCCAGGGAAAGTTATTGATTCCGCCCCTGCCGAATCCACTCGCGCCCATCGAAGGGCTTTTGCATCTTGCTGGCGCAAAGAGCGTCAACCTGCCTGATTGGCCTACCTTCATTACGCTTGCCCATCCCGGCCAGGGTAAAGCCGCATATGGAACCTTTATTCAGACCCCGGCCATGGCTGTTTGGCTTGCCGTGCTCATCACCTTGGCCGTCGCTGCCCTCATGGGTTTGGCCTTCCACTACCTCATCTTTCGTCCGCTCAGAAACGCTCCAGTGCTCGCGAAGGTCGTGTCCTCAGTGGGCCTTTTTATTGCCTTACAGGCGATCGTGGTACTTCGCTTTGGGGCATCGCCAAAAGCAGTAGCTTCAGCGATGCCAAGTGGAACGCTCAGGCTTCCGCGTGGTGTGGAAATCCCCTATGAACAGCTCATCATGCTCTGCGTGGTCCTCGCCACCACCTTGGTCTTGTGGCTGGTCTTTCGTTACTCGCGCTTCGGTCTAGCCACACGTGCGGCTTCTGAAAATGAAAAGGGTGCCCAGGTGCTGGGTTACTCACCTGACTTCCTTGCCGGCGTGAACTGGGTGGTCTCCACCGTTGTAGTCAGCCTCTTTGGCATCTTGGCGGCCATGGTCAACCAGTCGATTGATACCTACACCGTCACCCTCCTCGTTGTGCCCGCCCTTGCCGCTGCACTCTTGGCGCGCTTTAACTCCTTCATCGTCACCTTGCTTGCTGGGCTAGCCATCGGCATGGGGCAGTCCTGGCTCGACCTCATTGCTAATAAGGATTGGTTTCCAAAATCGGGAGGCTCGGCAATCCCAGGGCTCACCACAGCGCTGCCTTTCTTGGTGATCATCATCGTCCTAGCCTTTCGCGGTCAGAGCATTCCCACCCGGGGTTCCGTGGAGACCATTCGCATGCCCTTTGCCCCGAGGGCTAGCCGTCCAGTGCTGACTGGTGCGGTCCTCTCGGTCGCAGTCCTCGCCACTCTTTTTCTTGCGTCCTCGAACTGGCGCATGGCCATGACCAACAGCATTGTGGGGATTGTCTTCTGCCTCTCCTTGGTAGTCCTCACCGGCTACGTCGGTCAGATATCACTCATGCAGATGACCCTTGCCGGTGTTTCGGGCTTTGTGCTTTCCAAGGTTGCCGATGTACATCACGTCCCCTTCCCCTTCGGCCCCTTGCTCGGTGCTCTCGTGGCCATGGTTGTCGGTCTGCTCGCTGGACTGCCCGCTTTGCGCGTTCGAGGGGTCAACCTTGCCGTCGTGACCTTTGCCGCTGCGGTAACCCTGGAAAGTTTGGTTCTTCGCAACCCAGCGTGGTCGGGACTCAAGGGAGCTTCGGTGAATCCTCCAAAACTCTTCGGGGCTGAGTTCGGTCCCAATAATCCTTGGACCACACTTTCTGGACATCCCGGTCCCATCCCCAACCCTTGGTTTGGGGTCTTTTGCCTTGTCGTCGCTCTTGCCCTAGTAGCGGTGGTGGTAAACCTGCGAAATTCACGAACGGGTAGGCATATGCTCGCCGTTCGTTCAAATGAGCGTGCTGCCGCTGCAGCTGGCGTTTCCGTGCCCTATACAAAGATCGTCGCCTTCGGACTCTCAGCATTTATCGCGGGCCTCGGTGGAGCGCTTTCAGGTTACCGATTCGGCTCGGTCACCGCAGATTATTTTGGCGCAGTCGCCTGCCTTGTTCTCCTGGCCTTTGCCTACCTCGGTGGCATTTCCTCAGTGTCCGGTGCGGTGTTGGGCGGAATGCTCGTCACCGGTGGCCTCATGACGCAAGGCCTCGACGCCTGGCTCCACCTCGGAGGCCAGTACTCGCTCCTTATCGCCGGTGTTGGCCTGATCTTCACCGCCGTGATGAATCCGGAGGGGGTCGCAGGTTCTCTGCGAGATGCAGTCGCTTTGGGGCGCTCAAAGTTCCCCTCAAAGGCCGAGAAACCGTCGGAGGTGAAGGTCTAGATGGCTTTGCTCCAAACTACAGATCTCACCGTGACCTTTGGTGGGAAGCGGGCGCTCGACGGTCTCAATCTCCGCGTTGAAACGGGCCAGCTAGTGGGTTTAATTGGCCCCAATGGTGCGGGAAAAACCACAACGATCGATGCGATTACGGGTTTCGTGGACGCTGAGGGTCTGGTGTCCTTTGCTGATGAGGAAATCAGCGCAGACTCAGCGACAGACCGTGCGCGCCGAGGTTTGGGCAGAACCTGGCAGTCATCCGAGCTCTTTGATGACCTCACGGTATTGGAGAATCTCCAAGTTGCTTCCGAAGCCTTCTCGCTTGGGGGATTCCTCAGAGATCTCTTTCGGCCAAGTCGTAGTGAACTATCGGCCTTGATGGAGATCCTGGCCGGCCTCGATCTCACCGATGTGGCTCAGGAACTACCAACAGCGCTTTCTCATGGTCAACGGAAATTGGTTGGCGTCGCTCGCGCCTTGGCCGGTAAGCCCAGCATGCTTTGCATGGACGAGCCGGCAGCCGGCCTTGATACCACCGAGAGATCGGAAGAGCACACGTCTGAACTCCAGTCACCTGAAGCTATCT
>CAZTQJ010000109.1:0-5360 GCA_964615615.1 uncultured Acidimicrobiaceae bacterium | reverse complement strand
CCTTCGAAGACTTTGGGGTATGCAAGCGAGGCATCGGTGAGAACAATGACGTGGTCGGCAAAGAAATGTATGTTTTTTAAGACCGTGTTGGACGCTAGATGGCTCTGCGACCTGAAGGTACTGCGTCAGTGGTGCGGGCCTTCGTTCAGCACCGTCCCGTCACCCCCTTCAAGGCTTGGTATCTCACTCCCTCCTTTCGCTACGAAAGGCCTCAGGAAGGACGTTTTCGTGAGCATCACCAAGTTGGTGTGGAGCTCATTGGAACCGCTGACGCTGATGCTGATGTCGAGGTCATAGCCCTGGCGGAAAACTTCCTGCGCTCCTTAGGCTTGTCGGCCTTTACGACGCAGCTGGGAACTATGGGTGACGCCGCTTGCCGGCCTGCCTACCTGGAGAAATTGACGGCTTACCTTGAGGCGAAGGAATCTGGCCTCTGTGAAGAGCATCAACCCAAGTGGCGCGCCAATCCTCTTCGTATTCTCGACTGCAAGAAGTCCAGCTGCGTGAGCGTCGCCGATGCCGGACCGATGTTGCTTGACCACCTCTGTGAGGACTGTGCATTGCACCACGAAAGAGTCCTCGAGGGTCTGGCCGAGGCGGGGATAGGCGTAGTGGCAAATCCGAAGTTGGTGCGTGGCTTTGATTACTACACCAGGACAACCTTTGAGTTCTCCTCGTCAGCCCTCGATGGCGCCCAGAATGCCCTCGGCGGTGGCGGTCGTTACGACGGCCTGGTGGAGATGCTCGGTGGACCGCAGAACCCAGGCATTGGTTTTGGGATGGGCATAGAGCGCGTGCTCTTGGCCTGTGATGCCGAGGGAGTTTTCACAGCCCCTGCTCCTCAACCTGAAGTATTTGTGATTGATGTCACCGATGGACGAGCGGCGCGCGGCCTTGCCTTAGCGCTGCGTCGTCATGGCATCAGGGTTGAGCGAGCCTTTGACGCACGCTCGCTCAAGAGCCAGTTGAAGCAGGCTGATCGCTCCGGTGCCCTCCTGGCACTCATCGTGGGAAGCCGAGAAATCGAAGAAGGCATGGTCACGCTTCGTGACCTCAGAGACGGCGCCCAAGAGTCAGTTGTGGCTTCAGACATCGTTGCGGCTACGGTAACCGCCTTAGGCCGAGAGGGGCAGTAATGGCAGGAATCTTGTCGACATCTATGCGCACGCACGCTTGCGGGGAGATCTCTGAATCCCTAGTGGGTCAAGAGGTGACCGTCTGTGGCTGGGTGGCAAAGCGTCGTGAACACGGCGAGCATCTGGCTTTCGTGGACCTTCGTGACCACTTGGGCCTCGTGCAATGCGTTGTGGATGGGGCTGCTGACCTGCGCAGCGAATATGTGCTCAGCATCACGGGAACCGTGCGCCTGCGTCCCGAGGGGACCATCAACGAAAAGCTGGGAACGGGCAAGGTTGAAATTGGTGACTGCAGCGTTGTGGTCCTCGCTGAGGCCGAGCCTCCTCCCATTCCTATCGATGGCCGTACTGATGCCGATGAAGCGGTTCGCCTGCGCTATCGCTACGTCGACCTACGCCAGGAGCGCCTGCAGCGCAATCTCCGTCTTCGCTCTAAGGTTCACGCCGCGATTCGCCAAGCCATGGACAGGCAGGGCTTCTGCGAAGTTGAGACCCCTTTGCTCTGGGCTCCTACACCGGAAGGTTCACGCGAGTTCGCCGTCCCCAGTCGCCTGCACGCAGGCAAGTTTTACTCCCTGCCCCAGAGCCCCCAGCTGGCCAAGCAGTTGCTCATGGTTGGTGGCCTAGATCGCTACTACCAGATTGCGCGCTGTCTTCGCGACGAAGACCTGCGCGCTGATCGCCAGTTCGAATTTACCCAACTCGACATGGAAGCTTCGTTTGTGAGTGCCGAGGACGTGATGGCCTTCGTTTCAGAAGCAGTCAGCGATGCAGCGGAGTTGGCCGTGGGGGAGCGTCCGACCATTGCCTCGATGACCTGGCAAGATGCCCTCGAGCGTTACGGCACCGATAAGCCTGACCTGCGCTTTGGGATGGAACTCATTTCCCTGACTGATCTGTTTGCCTCTGCAGGTATTCGTGCCTTCGAGGCTCCTGACGTCAGGGCTATCTGTCTGAGCGGCGGCGCCGAGTTGTCGCGTTCGAAACTCGATGGCTTGGTTGATCAGGCTAAGAAACTCGGGGCAAAGGGTCTCGCCTGGTTCAAGGTGGTCGAGACCGAGGGAGTGCTCAGCCTCGACTCACCACTCGATCGCTTCTTGTCCGACGAATTGCGCGCGTCCTTCGTGGCACGCATGAAGGCAGTTCCCGGCGACCTCATCCTGGTGGTGGCTGACGAACTTCGCCTCGTGTGCAACGTACTGGGGCAGCTACGCAGCCATCTGGGCAGTCCTCCCGTCCATGAAGGCCCTTACCGCTATGTCTGGGTGACGGATTTCCCCATGTTTGACGGCAGCGACGACCAGGGTCGGCCCGTGCCTGCTCACCATCCCTTCACCATGCCGCATCCCGATGATCTCGAATTGCTCTCTCGTGATCCCTTTGCCGTTCGCTCGCAGGCCTATGACCTGGTGCTCAATGGTTGGGAGCTGGGTTCAGGCAGCGTGAGAATTCACCGCCCCGATATCCAAAGCGAGGTTTTCACCGCTCTTGGTATTAGCAGGGAGGAAGCCGATGACCGTTTCGGCTTCTTACTGAAGGCCTTTCGCTATGGCGCACCGCCTCACGCTGGTTTTGCCTTTGGCACAGACCGCCTCGTGGCCATCCTCGCGGGCGAGGAGAATATTCGTGAAGTCATAGCCTTCCCGAAGACGCAATCAGGGTCAGATCCCTTAACCGGTGCACCGAGTGCGCTGAGTGCTGCGGCCTTGGCCGAACTCTCCTTGCGCCCGCTACCGCTTCCCCTAAAGGAATAAGACCACGGGCGAGGACCTCTTCAGCGCTGCTGCCGATGACCTTCTCGACCGGGTTGCTCCCTTGGCGGAGCGCTCGAGGCCTCGACGCTTGGCAGAGGTCTTAGGCCAAGACCATCTGCTTGGTCCTTCCGGGATACTCACCGCCATGGTGAGCAGTGGTCGTTTTCGCTCAGGCTTGCTCTGGGGGCCTCCAGGAACTGGCAAGACCACCATCGCACGCCTGCTTGCCGCTGAAGGTGATGCGAAGTTCGTGGCCCTGTCGGCGACCGGCTCGGGGGTAAAAGACCTTCGCCTCGTGCTTGAGCAGGCCGCAACAGATCTCGCGCACTATCAGGTGCGCACCATGGTCTTCATTGACGAAATTCATCGCTTCTCGAAATCCCAGCAAGACGTGCTCTTGCCCGGTGTTGAGCGTGGCGAAATTGTCCTCATTGGTGCAACCACAGAGAACCCCTTCTTTGAAGTCAATGCGGCGCTCTTGAGTCGCATGACGGTATGGCGACTCCAAAGCCTCGATGCTGAGGGTCTTGTCAGTATCTTGCGTCGTGGCCTAGGGGTACTCGAAGCGTCCGCAAGTGCAGAGGCTCTCCAAGAGATCGCTGGGCTCTGCCAAGGCGATGGGCGAGCGGCCCTCGGTCTCTTGGAGGGCTCATGGGCTTTCACGCAGATGCGCGTGAGCGGCGAGATCTCCCAAGAGGACGTCTTAGCAGCCGGTCCAGAGCTGCTTGCCCAACATGGTCGAGACGCGCATTACGACCTCCTCAGTGCCTTCATCAAGTCCCTGCGGGGCTCTGCTGACCAAGCTGCGCTCTACTGGATGGCGCGCTTGCTCCAGGCGGGAGAGTCGCCACGGCTCTTGGCCAGACGCATGGTGATTATGGCGAGTGAAGACATTGGTCTCGCTGACCCGACGGCACTGCTGGCCGCCACGGCAGCCGCTCAGGCGGTCGAGTTTGTTGGTCTGCCCGAGTGTCAACTCAACCTGGCACAAGTCGTGCTTCACCTCTGTCGATCGCCAAAATCCCATGAAGCATCTACGATGCTCGGGCTCGCACAAGCCGATGCGGCTGAAAGCGGTGGCGCCGCTGTCCCGGAGTTTCTGCGAGATGGGCATTATCGCGCGGCGAGCAGTATTGGTCATGGAGTCGGCTATGTGAGCCCTCACGTGGATCCTGACGCGCACCGCGTAGAGGACTACCTTCCCGAGCACGCAAGGCCCAAGCACTAGGGCCCCTGCCCCCCTTCGGACTTCAGCCTGCGACCGGTAGGATTGGACAGATGGATAGCAATGAACTGCGGTCGAAGTTTCTCGGCTTCTTCGAGGAACGTGGCCACCAGGTAGTTCCTTCCGCCAGTTTGATCCCCCATGACCCATCAGTGCTCTTCACCATTGCGGGCATGGTGCCCTTCAAGCCCTATTTTCTGGGTGATGAAAAGCCACCAGCGAGCCGACTGACTTCGGTCCAAAAGTGCTTTCGTACAGTCGACCTCGACATTGTGGGCTCCACGACTCGCCACACCACCTTCTTCGAGATGCTCGGGAATTTCAGCTTCGGGGACTATTTCAAAGAGGGTGCCATTGATTTCGCCTGGGAATTGTTCACCGAAGCCCTCGGCGTGGATGGAGACAAACTCTGGGTCACGGTTCACGACACTGATGACGAGGCCGAAGAGATTTGGCGAGATCGTGTGGGAGTCCCGGCCGATCGCATCCAAAGGATGGGCGAAGACAACTTCTGGAAGATGGGGGAGACGGGGCCCTGCGGACCCTGTTCTGAGATCTACTACGACAAGGGTTCGAGTTACGGAGCCGATGGAGGACCAGCGCAGGGTGGCGATGAGCGCTTTGTCGAAGTCTGGAACCTGGTCTTCATGGAGAAAAACAATCAAGACGGGCAACTCCTGGACCTCCCCAGCAAGAATGTGGACACCGGAGCCGGCCTTGAGCGCCTCCTGGCCTTGCTCACCGGCAAGGACTCCATCTTTGAGACCTCAGCCTTTACTCCGATGCTCGAGGCCGCGCAGTCGCTAACCGGCGCTAGCTACGGCAAGACCGAGGCTGACGACGTACGACTACGCATCTTGGCCGATCACGCGCGCGCCATGACCATCCTGGCCTCAGACGGGGTAATTCCTGGCAACGAAGGCCGCGGCTATGTGATGCGTCGCGTAGTGCGCCGAGCAGTCTTGGCGGCTCGACGGCTGGGCAGCACGACTGGCGTCGTGGAGCCACTGGTGCAAGCCACCGTGGAATCCATGTCCGGCGCTTATCCCATCCTGCAATCCGGTCGCGATCAAATCCTTGCCACCCTGCAGCGTGAAGAGGAAGGTTTTGATCGCACCCTGCGCAACGGCCTCAAGTTGCTCGAAGAGGAACTCGCCTCTGGCGCCAAGCATGGTGCCAAAGTGCTCTCAGGAGCCACCGCATTCACCTTGCATGACACCCACGGATTTCCGGTTGAGCTAACCG
>CAZTQJ010000108.1:0-5362 GCA_964615615.1 uncultured Acidimicrobiaceae bacterium | reverse complement strand
ATAGCTTCAGGTGACTGGAGTTCAGACGTGTGCTCTTCCGATCTGTGACGCTCAGTTGCAGGGTCACTCGATAGTGACCATCTATGACGGTTCCAGAGACCAATGATCCGAGCCCATAGTCCAGCCAAAGCTCCCCATCACCCTCGCCGAGCGAGCCGTTCGGACCAAAAGCCCAAGGGATGGAACCAGAGACCCCACTCTCATCGGTGGCATTCCAATCGAATGTGATTGCGTCACCTGCAGTAAAGGTCGTTCCTGACAACGTGATCTCACTGACGACGGGAGGGGCACTGTCGGTGGCACCGCTTGTGACCATGAAGGTCCCAAACGTCGATCCCAAATTGTGGTTACCGAAGACATCGAGGGCATCGAGCCAGAAGCTGTACTCACCATTGACCGCATTTACTGGTACCAAGCAGTTGGCGGTGAACAGTCCGGAATTCAAATCTCCAGAAACTTGGTTCGCGCTAGTTGGAAAGTCACACCAGGATACGAAGCCGTTCGGGCCGCCAATAAGCGCCCACGTCGTTGGTGTGTTGGCATTGGGAATCCAAAGCCCATCGGAGTCACTTGCTCGCCATGAGATAACCAATTCGCTGCCCGCATCGACCGATGACGGCGCTGTCACCTCTGAGATCACTGGGCCGGTGCGGTCCTCTTGGCAGATCCCTCGAATCATGTCAGCGGAATCAGTGGCACACGTGTCAACCGCCGTGAGCTTGTCGCTTCCGGGACCTCCAATGAATGAGTCGACCTGATCACCGACCGGCATGTCCCGCGCGGCATCGCCGTTCAGGAGGTCGTCTCGGGAACCTCCAATGAGCGAGTCATTAGCAGGAGCGCCGACCGGCATGTCCCGCGCGGCATCGCCGTTCAGGAGGTCGTCGCGGGAATCCCCGAGGAGAATGTCATCGCCACTTTTACCGGCAAGGCCGTCGCTTCCTCCAAGCCCGCATAGGACATCTTGGCCGGCCGCAGCAAAAATTCTGGCGGGACCTGAGGTGCCGGTGCACTCTGCGGGACTTAAAAACGTTTCGGCAGCCACGGCTGAGGTCAGGCCTGCAGAGGTCAGGCTTGGCAACAGTGCAGCGGAGATTACAACTCCGGCGGCTGCGGTGGTCAATCGTTTCAGAAACATCGTAGGGTTCTTCTGCACAGGCTTTTCACAATATCATTCAACTGGACAAAGTGAAGTCAGTTTCTGGCCCCACGAGGCCTTCGGGCATCGGTCCGTTACGCTATGAGCGTGCAAAATGAAGACCAAATGTTGATCTACGACGGCGACTGTGGCTTCTGCACTACTTGCGCCAACTGGATCACGGGACGTTGGCCTCGCCAGGACCCCCCGGTAGCCATTGCTTGGCAACATCTCCCTTCCGAGATCGTGGTCAGTGCGGGGCGCACTCTCGACCGTCTTCTTCATCTATGTGCTCTACGTGTTGTTCGTCGAGCTAACGAAGTCACTAAGCGGTCAGCCAGCTCGGATTCGCAATCTGATATCCGGCATGCGTTGGGTCATCTTGGTCACCTGGATGGTCTACCCAGTTGCCTACATTTTGCCTCGGCTCATTTCTAACCCCACGACCGCACTCGTGGCCCGTCAAGTGGGTTACTCCATCGCTGACGTTCTGGCCAAGCCCCTGTTTGGTTTGTTCGCCGTGCTCATCATGTTGATCAAGAGCCGCGAAGAGGAATCTATTTAACGACTGAATGCAAAGTTTGAATAACAATGCCGCCTCTGACATCAGGGGCGGCATTGTTATTTGGGCAGTATGACCATCCACGCTGGTTTGAGCCCTAAACCATTTCACCAGGAGCAGGCCCAAGATAAAGTTTTTGTAAGCCCATGCAAAAGATGACAATCATGGCAGCACAGGAATGGTCCAAACAGGGACCTTCTTCTTACTTCCCGTCGATCGAGAAAAAGTACGAAAAATCAATTGCCGAGTGGCAGGCGATTATTCGCTCCTGTCGGAAACAAAAGCACATGGAAATCGTGAATTACTTGAAAGCAGAACATGAGATGGGTCATGGTCACGCCAATGCACTCGTCGCTTGGACCCTTGCAGGCAAAGAGGCTGGTTGAGCCACGGGAGCTCTTTCGGGGCTCCGAATGTGCGCCCACCGGCGCCACTCGTCACCAAGGAGTGCTGCCTTCCCCTCGCTCGCCGCTACTTATTAAGCCCACTAAGCGAGCTTTTGAGGTCTGAGGTTCTTTGGCCTCTGCCCGTGGCCCTAGAGTAGGTAAGGCGTTAGGGCATTCCGCCCCAATCCATGTCAGCGAGGAAAACGGTGGCTGAACCGACCACGGAACAACCCATCACCTTCGCCGAGTTGGGTCTACGTACTGAAATTCTGGAGGAACTCACCTCCCTCGGCTACGAGGAGCCAACCCCAATTCAGGCTGCCGCGATCCCTGTCCTCATCGAGGGCCACGACATGCTCGGTCAGGCAGCCACCGGGACGGGTAAAACTGCGGCTTTTGCCCTCCCAATTTTACAATGCCTAGAGACCGGTGATCGAGGCCGTGAGCCCGTTGCTTTGGTCCTCGTGCCAACCCGTGAGCTTGCCATGCAGGTTTCCGAAGCTCTTCACCGTTATGGGCGCAAGCTCGGTGTACGCGTGGTCCCTGTCTACGGTGGACAACCCATCGGCCGCCAACTGCGCTCGCTCGAAATGGGTGTTGACGTTGTTGTTGCAACGCCTGGTCGTGCTATTGACCACCTCAAGCGTCACACCTTGAAACTCGCTTCACTCAAGGTCATGGTCCTAGATGAGGCCGACGAGATGCTCGACATGGGATTTGCCGAGGACCTTGAGACCATTTTCTCGGAGACTCCAGAAAGTCGCCAGACCGTGCTCTTCTCGGCAACCCTGCCTAAACGCATCGATGCCATTGCCCGCAAGCACCTGCGCGACCCTAAGCACATCCGCATTGGTGATGAGGTCCGTTCAAGCGAAGAAGCACAACTCGTGCGTCACTCGGCCTATATGGTTCAGCGCTCCCATAAGGCGGCTGCCTTGGGAAGAATCCTTGATGTCGAATCGCCGACCGCAGCACTGGTTTTCTGTCGGACCCGTGAAGCCGTGGACAGTCTTACTGAAACGATGAACGGTCGTGGATATCGCTCCGAAGCTCTACACGGCGGCATGAGCCAAGAGCAGCGAGACCGCGTCATGGGTCGTCTGCGCTCTGGCAGTGCCGACCTCCTCGTTGCCACTGACGTGGCTGCACGAGGCCTAGACATTGATCACCTGACTCACGTCATTAACTATGACGTGCCTTCTTCGGTTGATACCTATGTGCACCGCATGGGCCGTGTGGGCCGTGCGGGCCGTGAAGGTGTCGCGATCACTCTTGCGGAACCTCGTGAGCACAGAATGCTCAAGACTATTGAGAACGTAACCAAGAAGAAGATTTCTGTTGAAAAACTTCCGACTGTTGCTGATCTCAAGGCACGGCGCCTCGATCTCACTCGCGCAGCACTGCGTGAGAGCATTCTCGAAGAAGATCTCGATGGATTCCGCGTTGTTGTCGAGTCGCTGTCTGAAGAGTTTGATCTCATGGAGGTTGCACTCGCCGCCGTAAGTCTCGCTCATAGTGCTATTGGTGGTCCTGACGACGAGGAAGACATTCCCGACGTTGTCGTATCTTCGGCACCAAAGGGACAGGGTCGCGATGGGCGAGAAGGCCGAGATAGTCGAGATAGTCGAGATGGTCGTCCAAACCGCAACAAGCGTGCTTCCTCTGGCGGCGGACCTGGATCCACCCGGCTTTACGTGAGTTTGGGGCGAGAGGCCGGAGTTCGACCCCAGGATCTTGTTGGCGCTATTTCGGGCGAGACCAGCCTCAGTGGCCGCGACATTGGCTCTATCGAAATCTCAGGGCGATTCTCTCTGGTTGATGTTCCCGAGGGAGCAGTCGACGAAGTCATCGAAGCACTTCGCAACACCAAGATTCGTGGCCGGAGAGTCACGATTCGCCGCGAGCGCTTCTAACTGCCAGAGGCAAGATCGCTCGAGCTTGTGAACTCGATGGCCTTGGCCTGTGAGCATCTGGAGTTCCCCCGAACATTCGTGAGGACAGCTGCCAGCGCCAAGTCAGTAGGAATGACCATGCCCGAGCAGATGTGCCTCAGGGCCAACTTTTTGCTAAGAAAGTGGCCATGCATACACCCATCTGTGACGACTTCGGTATTGAGTTTCCTATTTTCGCCTTCACGCATTGCCGTGATGTAGTTGTCGCAGTCGCAAAGGCCGGAGGCTTTGGCGTATTGGGGGCCGTTGGCTTCAGTCCCGAGCAGCTTGAGGTCGAGCTGAACTGGATCGACGAGCACATCGGCGACCGCCCCTATGGCGTCGACATCGTGATCCCAAACAAGTATGAGGGCATGGATGCCAACATGTCGGGCGACGACCTGGCCGAGATGCTCCGACAGATGGTCCCTCAGGCTCACCTCGACTTCGCCCGCAACCTTCTGCTCGACCACGGCGTTCCGCTCCCGGATGCCGGCGAAGACAACTCGCTTCAGCTCCTTGGCTGGACGGAAGCTACCGCCACTCCCCAGGTCGAAATCTCGCTCAGACACGAAAAGGTGAAACTCATTGCTAATGCTCTTGGGACGCCTCCTACTGAAATTATTGAGATGATTCACGCCAAGGGCGTCAAGGTCGCTGCGCTGTGTGGCTCACCACGCCAGGCCTTAAAGCATGCTGATGCCGATGTTGACATCATCATTGCCCAAGGTGGCGAAGGCGGTGGTCACTGCGGTGAAGTTGGCTCAATTGTTCTCTGGCCTCAGGTCGTTAAGGCAGTAGCGCCTCGCCCAGTCTTGGCTGCTGGCGGCATTGGCAGTGGCGAGCAAATCGCTGCAGCGCTTGCGCTTGGTTGCCAGGGTGCATGGTCGGGCTCGCAGTGGCTGATGGTTGAAGAGGCCGAGAACACTCCTGTCCAGCAGGCCGCTTACATCAAGGCGTCTTCGCGTGACACCGTCCGCAGCCGGTCCTTCACCGGTAAGCCCTGTCGCATGCTGAAGAACGATTGGACCGAAGCTTGGCAGGAAGAAGGCAATCCAGAGCCCCTAGGAATGCCCCTCCAGTACATGGTCTCGGGCATCGCAGTCTCGGCCACACATCGCTGGCCTGACCAGACCGTTGACGTTGCCTTTAACCCTGTAGGTCAGGTCGTTGGTCAGTTCGAGAAGGTCGAGAAGACCTCCGCAGTCATGGCCCGCTGGGTCGAGGAGTACATCGGAGCCTCTGGGCAACTTGAAGCCTTCAACGAGGCTGCGAGCGCGTAGTTCCTATTTCTGGGTTAGCTCATTGCTATCCCTTAGGGGAAGGCCTAAGTGAAGTCTTCCGC
>CAZTQJ010000107.1:1485-5382 GCA_964615615.1 uncultured Acidimicrobiaceae bacterium | reverse complement strand
TGGCTGACGCGAGCTTGTGTGCCTAAGGCGCAAACCCAAGGATCGATCACGGCAACTGCGAACTGCTTTGCGGTAGGGGCACAGGCAAACGCTGCGCTAGAGACCTTGCTTCCTTTGGCGCAGCGCAATGATCCAGCCTTGGCCGCGCATCTCGTGGCAGCCATGACCACACTGGCGGGTCAGTCATCAGAGCCTGCAGTGCAGTGGCGGTCATTCGCCATTGCGGCGGACGGCGTGGCTGGCTTTGCCGCCAAACTCGTAGTCGCACTGCGGGATTTACGTCAAGGGGGAAGCTACGTATGAGCAATGAAACTCCGGGCGGATTTTCACGGCGTCGCTTTCTTGCGGCAACGGGTGCAGCGAGCATCGGTGCAGCATCAGTGGCAGGAGGGAGTCCAGCCTCGGCAGCGCAGAGTCCAGGTTCTGAGCGGACGCAAGCGTTTTATGGGGCTCATCAGTCGGGCATTGCAACTCCGGCACAGTCGAATGTTGTGTTGGCCAGTTTTGATCTCCTGAGCTCAAGGCGCCATGAGGTCAAGACTTTGCTTGCTGCGTGGACGAGGGCAGCGGCTCGCCTCACGCAGGGCAAGGCCCTCATCGGTGAGAGCGAAGGCGCCCCTCCTGCGGATACGGGAGAAGCCATAGGGCTCGGCCCAGCTCAACTCAGCATTACCTTGGGCTTTGGCCCCAAGTTTTTTGACGAACGCCTGGGCTGGACTCATCTGGCCCCAGCCTCTTTTTCGGCACTGCCAAGTTTTCCCGGCGATCAACTCGATGAGGCCAGTTCTGAGGGAGACCTCTGCATCCAAGCCTGCGCCAATGATGCTCAGGTTGCCTTTGCCGCGGTGCACAATCTCGCTCGTATGGCTGAGGCAGTGCTGATCTTGCGCAGTCTTCAAAGTGGCTTTTCTCGAACTTCCACCACGGATGCTGCCCAGAGCTCCGAGCGCAACCTTCTCGGCTTTAAAGATGGAACAAACAACATCATGGCCAGTGATAAATCCGCACTTTCACGCTATGTCTGGGTAGGGGATGAGGCAGGTCAGTCTTGGCTGAAGGGCGGCAGCTATCTCGTTGCGAGACGCATGCGGCTCGCCTTAGAGCAATGGGGGCGACTAAGCCTTCCTGATCAAGAAGCCGTGATTGGTCGTCACCGAGATAGTGGCGCAGCCCTCGGAGCTCACCGGGAGCATGATCCCGTGGCCCTTGAGTTGGTCGGCCGCCATGGCGGTCCCGTCATTCCTCCTGACGCACACATCCGTGTGGCTGCTCCATCTTCCAATGACAGCACCAGAATCCTGCGACGCGGCTATTCCTTTGCTGATGGCATCGATCCCACTACTGGTCAGCTTGACGCAGGGCTCCTCTTCATCTGCTTTCAGCGTGATCCGGTGAAGCAATTTGTCGCAATACAACGCAGACTGGCTGCGCATGATGCACTCCAAAGTTATGCAACGACTACCCGACAGGCAGTCTTTGCCTGTCCTAGAGGTCTCGAGCCGGGTGAGTCCTGGGGCACATGGCTGCCAGCCTGAGCAGTCTGGATTTTGTGCTCGTCGGCGAAGGACTCTGCCCCTTCTCGTTGTGCAGGCCAGAAACACTGGGCTGACGCTCCTGTGTGCGATAGTTGCTCTCAACTTCAGTTGTGCCTGAGTCTTAGGCCTCAGGCGAGAGAGGGGCAGAGTCATGGCTATCCGCGGATTTGAGATGAGGAAGGTGATTGCGCCACGATCTCTGCGAGCAGCGAGCGTGGCCATCATGATGGCGAGCGCCCTGGCGGCCTGTGGCACTTCGCAACCTTCGGCAAGCTCCAAGAGTGGCCATGTTCTCCTCGTAGGCAACTTCCATGGCAAGCAAGGCCAGTACCAGAGCATTCAGGCTGCAGTGGATGCGGCGAAGCGGGGTGACTGGATTCTCGTTGCTCCTGGTGACTACCACGAGACTGCTGATCTCCAGGCCAAGTCGCTAAAGCATGCCGATATGGGTGGTTACGCGGGGGTCATGATCCAGACTCCTGGCCTTCATCTGCGCGGCATGGACCGTTCCGGGGTGATTGTGGACGGCACAAAGGCATCCGCCTCCGAGCCCTGCTCGTCGGCGCCTGCTGACCAACAATTTGGCGCCAAGGGGAGCGATGGTAAAGCTTTGGGACGCAATGGCGTCGTTGCCTGGATGGCTAATGAAGTATCCATCGAGAACTTGACGGTCTGTAACTTTCTTTCGGGAAGTGGCGAATCCGGCAATGAGGTTTGGTGGAATGGTGGAGCAACCTCAGGGAAAATTGGCCTGACCGGTTATCACGGCGCCTACCTCACGACTACGTCGAGCTACTACGGCGGCGACGGCGTAGCGGCCACCTATGGCGTGTTTTCCTCTAACGCCCAAGGCCCAGCGACCTGGTCCAACGTTTACGGCTCAAACTTCAATGACTCGGGCATGTATGTCGGTGCATGCATGAGACTTTGCGGCATCACCATCGACCATGCATGGATGGAGTACTCAGCACTTGGTTACTCGGGCACGAACTCCGGTGGCGCAATTGTGATCAAGAACTCAGAGTTTGATAACAACCAAGACGGCTTTGACACCAACACCCAGATTGCTGGTGACCCGCCAGCGCCCCAGGACGGACGCTGCCCCGGCAATGGCACGAGCCCGATTACGCACACGCACTCCTGTTGGGTCTTTATGAATAACTACGTTCATGACAACAACAACAACAACACCCCTCGGGCGGGAAATGCTGCAGCTGGACCCTTGGGTACGGGAATGACGGTTGCAGGTGGTCGTAATGACACAATCATGAATAACCGTTTTGAGAACAACAACAGTTGGGGCTTCCTCTTTGTCCCCTTCCCCGATTCAGACACGCCACCGAAGGGTGTGACCTGTGAGGGTACGGGCGGCAAGAACGTCGATGGCCTGGGATGCATTTTTGACCCTCAGGGGAATGCGCTGATCAATAACCATTTCAAGAACAATGGCTCTTTTGGAAACCCCAGCAACGGTGACATTGGTCAGGTGATCTTCAACGCCGGCCAGCGCTCGAACTGCTTCAGTAATAACCACACGACGAAGGAGGCGCCAGCCAATCTTGAGGCCACCTTCCCCCAGTGCGGCAAACTGCTCAACGCGGCCAACACCGGTGGGGATCTGCTCGGCCAGGTGTTGTGTGACTCGGGTTTTGGGGACTGTCCTGCAGGCTCGAAATACCCGGCTTACGCTTCGACGCCTACCATGCACCCTCTGCCCAAGCATCTTGCGAGTATGCCTAATCCTTGCAAGGGAGTCCCTGACAATGCCTGGTGCAAGGCCGGCAAGGTCATCGCCTAGGGCGCGAGCGTGATAGACCAAGAAAAGACAAATCTGAACTCATGCATGTGGCGAGTGCCGCTCATGGGGGACACCAAGGAGGAAACTCATGCTTAAGTCGTCCATCCGCGCATCGCGGACCATCTCGGTTCTGGCTGTAGTCAGTCTGGCGCTTGTTGCGTCGGCCTGCTCTTCGAGTCCGAAGAGTTCCAGCAAGGCATAAGGCCTTCCCTCGCAGGTGATTGCGACTGAAGACCCAGAGCCTGGCATCGTGAAGTTGGTTCCAGCCGCCATTGCAAGCAAGGGAACACTGACGATTGCTACCGACGCCACCTACCCGACCGCTGAGTTTGTGGCACCAGACAAGTCTCTGGTTGGCATGGACATCGACCTCGGTCGCGCCCTTGCCCAGGTCATGGGCCTCAAGGCGGTTTTCCAGAACGCCACCTTCGACACCATTATCCCCGGCGTCCAATCGCAGAAGTTCGACATGGGCCTTTCGTCATTTACCGACACGGCGGCTCGTGAAACCATCGTGGACTTCGTGAACTACTACCAAGCCGGCGAAGCCTTCTATGTGAAGTC
>CAZTQJ010000107.1:0-1475 GCA_964615615.1 uncultured Acidimicrobiaceae bacterium | reverse complement strand
TCTGGTTCGACCGTAAAGTTCAGTGATTTGAATTCGCTATGCGGCCGAAGTGTTGCCGTGGAATCAGGCACGACTGAGCAAACCGATGCTCAAACGCAGGACAAAACCTGCAAGGCAGCGGGTAAGACTGGGGTAAAGGTGCTGTCCTTTGCCGATCAGTCTCAGACCAACCTTGCGGTGTCCTCGGGACGTGCAGATGTTGGTTTCGTCGATTCACCAGTTGCTGTGTACATCACGACAAGCTCTAAGGGTCAGTTCTCCTTGAGCGGCAAGTTTTTTGGCTTTGCGCCTTACGGTATTGCCCTGCCGAAGGGGAATGGCATGACCGCGCCGGTAAAGGCAGCATTGAACCAATTGATCGCTAGCGGCACCTACGCTCAGATCTTGAAGAAGTGGGGCATGCAGGGTGGTTCGATTGCTCACGTGACCATCAACGGAGCTGGTTCGGGCCTCTAGCCCGAATCGTTCTCGCCTACAAGGCCAGATTTTGGCCACTGAGGAACCGCAGTCTTCCCCCACCCTTAGGGGTGAGGAAGCTGCGGTTCTTTCTGCGCCTGGGCAGAGGCCAGCACTGCGGCCGGTCGTAAAATTACGGCACCCCGGGCGATGGGTGCTCTCAGCTTTTGTTGCCCTCGGCGTGGTGATGCTCACGCATAGCTTGCTGTTCTCCAGTGTGGTCCGCGGTGGGGTAACCCAGAGCCGCTTTGGCTGGGGAATCATCGGGGAATACCTCACAACTAGCGCCGTCTTGCAAGGCCTGGTGATGACCTTGGAACTTACCGCGATTGCCATGGTGGTCGGCGTGATAATCGGCATCGTGCTTGCGATTATGAGGATGAGCGAGTCCTCGGTGGTTTCCTCGGTGGCCTGGGCTTACATCTGGTTCTTTCGGGGCACTCCGGTATTGGTACAGCTCCTCTTTTGGTACAACCTGAGCTACCTCTTCCCTCATGTCACCGTGGGGCTTCCCTTTGGGCCAGCTTTTTTGCACCTCAACGCGAACACGCTGATAACGCCCATGGCAGCTGCCTGCCTTGGCCTCTCACTCAATGAGGGGGCCTACATGGCCGAGATTGTGCGAGCTGGAATCAGTGCTGTTGATGAAGGCCAGCATGAGGCCGCAAGCGCCCTAGGTATGACTCGGATGAAGACCCTTCGCCTCATTGTGCTTCCCCAGGCGATGCGCGTAATCATTCCACCCACTGGCAACGAGACCATCTCCATGCTGAAGACTTCGTCATTGGCATCGGCGGTAACGGTTACCGAGTTGCTCTATTCAGTCAATCAGATTTATGCACGAACCTATGAGACCATCCCCATGTTGATCGTTGCGTCAATCTGGTATCTGGCGATGACTTCGCTGCTCACTATTGGGCAGTACTACCTAGAGCGCCATTATGCACGGGGAAGTATGCGTGAATTACCGGCTAGATCGGAAGAGCACACGTCTGAACTCCAGTCACCTGAAGCTATCT
>CAZTQJ010000106.1:0-5384 GCA_964615615.1 uncultured Acidimicrobiaceae bacterium | reverse complement strand
GTGGAGTACTGGGAACGCGCATGCAAGCGGTGGGTGAGGTCATGGCCATAGGTCGCAGCTTCCCTGAAAGCCTGCAAAAGGCTATGCGCAGCCTTGAGCAAGGTCGAGCTGGACTCAATGCCGATATTCATGAGCGCGAGCTTGATCCACTGAGCGATGAAGAGTTGTTGACGCAATCTGCACTGGCGACTCCTGACCGCATCTTCAAGGTTGAAGCCGCGCTGCGGCGTGGTCACAGCGTCGAGACTCTTGCAGAACGCACTGGTATAGACCGTTGGTTCCTCGATCAAATCGCCGAGATCGTGGCGCTCAGAGCCCGCGTTGCAGCAGTTGCAACATTGCCCGCCCTTGATGCAGCGCTGATGAAGGAAGCCAAGGTCATGGGCTTTTCTGATGATCAGATCGCCTATCTGCTGGGGGCCAAAAGCCTTGACGTTCGCGCCCAGCGAATTGCTCAGGGCATACGCACGGTCTACAAGACCGTGGATACCTGCGCCGCTGAATTCGAAGCATCTACGCCCTATCACTACGGCAGTTTCGAAGATGAAGACGAGGTCTCGGCCTCTTCGGCCAAGCGAGTGATCATCCTTGGCTCTGGGCCTAATCGCATCGGTCAGGGCATTGAGTTTGATTACTGCTGCGTACATGCTTCTGAAGCGCTTCGTGAGGCTGGCTATGAGACAGTCATGGTCAACTGCAACCCCGAAACCGTGTCGACCGACTACGACACCTCCAACCGCTTATTTTTCGAGCCACTAAGCAATGAAGATGTGCTTTCAGTCGTGGAGGCCGAGCAGGCTTCATGCGCAGCTGGCGGCGGTGAGCTTCTTGGGGTGATCTGTTCGCTCGGTGGCCAAACGCCACTGAAGCTCGCTCACGTACTGGCTCCTGAACTCGTCCTCGGCACTTCGCCAGAGTCCATCGACCTGGCCGAAGACAGGGAGCGCTGGAATGCCCTGTGCATCCGAGAGGACATTCCCCAGCCCCCAGGAGGCACGGCGGCAACAGTCGAAGAGGCCGTCGCCATCGCGGCCGAGGTTGGTTATCCCGTCCTCGTGCGACCGAGTTACGTCTTGGGTGGGCGAGCCATGGAGATTGTCTACGACGCTGGCGCTCTTGCATCAGCCATGAACTCCATGGATGCGGCACTCTCTCGCGAGGGGGGTATTAGCGAGGATCGACCGGTACTCATCGACCGATTCTTAGAAGACGCCATTGAAGTAGATGTCGACGCGCTTCGTGATTCCACCGGCGATCTCTTGATCTGCGGCGTCATGGAGCACGTAGAGGAGGCTGGAGTGCACTCTGGGGACTCGGCCTGCGCCCTGCCGCCACAGAGTCTTGATGCGCCAACAATTACTGAGCTGGGTCGCATCGTCACGAAGCTCGCCAATTCGCTTGAAGTAGTTGGTCTCTTGAACGTCCAGTTTGCCGTCAAAGATGGCGAGGTCTACGTGCTGGAAGCGAATCCACGGGCATCTCGGACGGTTCCCTTTGTGGCTAAGGCAACAGGTATGGCCGTGGCGCGCGCCGCAGCACGGATTATGGTCGGCGACAGCTTGGCGACGCTGCGCAGCGAAGGCATGGTGCCCGCCACTACGCCGCATCCGACCCACGTATCCGTTAAGGAAGCCGTGCTGCCCTTCAATCGTTTCCCTGAAGTGGATACCTTGCTCGGCCCTGAAATGCGATCGACGGGTGAAGTCATGGGCATAGGGGAGACCTTCGGGGTCGCCTTTGCCAAGGCACAGCTGGCGGCTGGCAACCGGCTTCCTGATGCTGGCTGCCTCTTTCTCTCGGTGGCCGACCGCAGCAAGGACACTGCGCTTGAGGTGGCCAATGCCTTCCTTGCGCTGGGATTCGATCTGGCAGCGACCTCGGGCACAGCGGCCTACCTGCAATCCCATGGACTTGAAGTAGCCCGTGTCGTGGCAAAGGTGGGAGACGGCTCGGGTGACCATGACGCCGTGGATCTCATTGCCCATGGCGAAATTCAATTAGTGGTGAATACGCCACGAGGCCTTGGTCCAAGGGCTGATGGCGCTCATATTCGCGCCACCGCGCTCGAACATGGCGTGCCCTGTCTCACCACGCTCGCGGCAGCGAGAGCAGCGGCCAGCGGGATTGCTGATAGGCGAGTGCATGCGCTTTCTGTCTACCCCCTCCAGGAATTGCACGCGAAGGTGAACTAGCGATGGACCTAAGCCAACTCGCTACATCTCTGGGAAGCACCGAGCTTCGCAGTGCGGTGATGACAGCTTCGGGGACGGCCGGCAGGGGAATGGAACTTGCGGCTTATGGAGATCTCGCTGAGCTGGGCGCCCATGTCGTGAAATCCTTGGCGCCAGAGCCCTGGGCGGGAAACCCGGCACCACGCGTTGCTGCATCTGGTGCGAGCATGATCAATTCGGTTGGACTCCAAGGCCCAGGCATCGCAGCTTGGTTGAGCGATGACCTGCCGAAGTTGCTCGAGGCCAAGGTGAAGGTTGTCGCGAGTATCTGGGGACGCAGTATTGATGAGTTCGCCCGAGCTGCAGAGATGCTGCGCGGTGCCGACCTGCTTGCTATCGAGGTCAACGTGAGTTGTCCGAATCTCGAATCGCGAAATGAGATCTTTGCGCATTCACCAACAGCCACCAAAGACGTACTCTCGGCGGTGGCCACTGAGCTTCCCAAATGGGCGAAGCTTTCACCAAACTGCGCGAACGTTGTGGAGATCGCTGAGGCGGCTCAGGCCGCAGGAGCGACTGCGGTGACCTTGACCAACACCTTGCTCGCCATGGCTATAGACGCTGAGGATAGAGCCCCCAAACTGGGCGCTCGGCGCGGAGGCATGTCGGGCCCAAGCCTCAAGCCCGTAGCACTCAGGGCGGTTTACGACATCAGCGAGGCCCACCCATCGCTTCCCATTATCGGTGTGGGGGGCATCCGCAGTGGCGTCGATGCCGTCGAGTTCATCATGGCTGGCGCTTCAGCGGTGCAAGTGGGCAGCGCAAGTTTGGAAAACCCCAGGAGTATCTGGAGGATTCAGCGCGAACTCGCTTCGTGGATGCACAAACACGGAGTTTCCAGTATCGACGAGATCAGAGGAGTTGCCCATGGCTAAGCAAATATCATTTGGTGATCGCGTGCTGGCTGCTACGGGCGAGTTCGGTCCACTC
Organism: uncultured Acidimicrobiaceae bacterium; assembly: GCA_964615615.1. GTDB lineage: Bacteria > Actinomycetota > Acidimicrobiia > Acidimicrobiales > RAAP-2 > CAZTQJ01. The sequence continues at coordinate 2,223 of CAZTQJ010000106.1, read as the reverse complement.
TGTGTTGGCATAGACCCCTCACGCGAGCAGCTCGCGGCCTGGGGTTTAGGGCTCAGCGCAGTTGGGGCAGAACGCTACGCCCTCAGCATGATTGAGGCCGTGGCGGGACTCGTTGCAGCCGTGAAGCCTCAGGTCGCCTTCTTTGAGCAGTTTGGTGGTCGAGGCATGATTGTTCTTGAGCGGATTTTGAGCGATGCTCAGGACGCTGGCTTGATCGTCATCGCCGATGCCAAGCGCAGTGATATTGGCTCTACCGCGGCGGCCTACGCCAGTGCTTGGCTCGATGCAGATGCCCCCTACCGCTGCGATGCACTCACCCTCACTCCCTACCTCGGCGTAGGGGCCTTGAAGCCTTGCTTTGATGCGGCCAGGGCCAGTGGCCGTGGAGTCTTTGTGGTGGCGAGAAGTTCTAATCCCGAAGGCGTGGTGCTGCAAGAAGCAACTGCGGCTACGGGCCGCACGGTTGAAGATCAGGTCCTCGCCGAGATTGCGGCGGTGAATGGAGAAATCCACGATGGATCTTCACTCGGTCCCATTGGAGCAGTGGTGGGGGCAACGCGTACGGCCTCGACCTTTGATCTGAGCACCATGGGTGGAGCCTTCTTGATCCCGGGAGTGGGGGCTCAAGGTGGCACTGCCGCTGAGGTGGCAGCCCGCTTCAGCGGCCTCGATACGCGTTCTCTCCTCGTCAATCAATCCCGTTCCATTGCGTCTGTGGGCCCAGACTTAGGCCAGCTTCGGGAGAAGGTTCTGGCTGAACGCGAGGGGCTTCGCATCGCACTGGCCGCTTCTTGAACACTTGGCTAGGGTGCCGATGTGCCCCAGCCTCCGACGCTCACCGATGAACAGCGTCGCCAGGCGCTTGCCAAGGCAGCCTCCGTGCGTCGTCGCAGGGCCGAAATTCGCATGCAACTTAAGGCTGGGGACTTAGCAATGCGCGAGCTCCTCGACTTAGCCCAAGGGGACGAAGCCATCGCCACCATGAGGGTCTTGGCCGTCTTAGAGTCCATGCCACGCCTCGGCAAGGTGGGGGCTCGCCGAACGCTCAATCGACTTGGCATCGCCGAGTCTCGAAAGATTCAAGGACTAGGGCTTCATCAACGAGAAGGACTCTTGAGCTTTGGCGACTGCTGAAGGTCTCATTCTTGTGCTTTCTGGTCCCGGGGGAGCAGGCAAAGGCACCATCGCTCGAGCGCTTGCTGGGGCAGATGAAAGCATCCACCTGAGTCGCTCATGGACAACGCGTGCGCCAAGACCAGGTGAAGACGGTGAGGATTACGAATTCGTCGATGAGCCGCGCTTTCGTGCCCATATCGAAGCTGATGGTTTCCTCGAATGGGCAGAATTTCTCGGCCATCTCTATGGAACCCCTCGTCCTAGCGCTGAACGAGGCGCTGACCTGCTCTTAGAGATTGATCTCGAGGGTGCGAAACAGGTGCTCAGCCGCGAGCCAAGGGCCAAAGTGGTGCTCCTGCTGCCTCCCAGCCCCGAGATCCAAGAAGCACGGCTCAGGGCTAGGGGAGACGATGAGGAGCACATCCTGCGTCGCCTGGCCAAGGGCCGTGAGGAAGAGGCTCTAGGCCTAGATCTTGCCCATTATGTCGTCTATAACCACGATCTGACTGATGCCATTGGCGAGCTTCGTGGTATCATTGAAGTTCTGCGCGCACAGGAGTCTTAAGCTTTTGGGCCGATTGGCCAAGACGCGCACCGCAGAGGAGCAGTAATGGCTAAGCAACGACCCACCCTGATGGACCCTTCGATAGAGGATCTCCTCGACCACGCCGAGTCAAAGTTCACGCTCGTTGCCGTCGGTTCAGCTCGCGCGCGCCAGGTCAACTCCTACTACGGCCACCTTGGTCGCGGTGAGGGTGGACGCATCATTCCTCCTCAGGTGAGTTCGCTCTCTGATAAGCCCCTGTCGGTGGCTTTCGAAGAAATCGCCGAGGGCAAGGTAACCTTCCACCGCCCCAGCGCAGAAGAGTTGGCTGCTGAGGCCGAAGCCGCTGAAGCGGCTCGCATGGCCGCAGAGAGCTCGCTTATGTCTCCCTTTGGCACCACCGCTGAGGACGTTCAGTCGGTACTCGGAACCTCCAACTCGCTTGCTGAGCCTGAGGAACTGATCGCTGATGTGAGCGAGGAGCCCGAGCCCGCCTAAGTGCGGCACCGGGAATTTCTTTAGCCATGAATGGCGACCAGCCCTTCGTGGTCCTAGGCGTCGGC
>CAZTQJ010000105.1:0-5401 GCA_964615615.1 uncultured Acidimicrobiaceae bacterium | reverse complement strand
CGAGCAGCATGATGACGAACAGGAACAGCACCATGACCGCGCCGGCATAGACGAGAACCTGCACCGCCGCCAGAAAGAACGCATGCAGCAGTACGAACAATCCGGACATTGAGATGATGGCCAGCACCAGAAACATCGCGCTGGTGACCGGGCTGCGGCTGAATGGATTCGCTATCACGAGAACGCCGCACAGCAGCGTCAGCGCCGCGAAGACGTAAAATAATGCCGCTTCTATGTGCTCATCTTCAAGCATGGTGCCGACAGGAATGCCGGATGCAGGCTCGAGCAGGACGCGGCCACGGGCACGAGTATCGAGGTAGCTCTTCTTTGCAGAAGTGTCAGCCTCGATGTCCTCTAGCCAGATACCACGGCTGGTTCCACAATCCTCTTCGCGGACAATGAGTTCCTGAGCGACGTCAACAAGACGGCGGGTCAGGTAGCCAGAGTCAGCAGTACGAAGGGCGGTGTCAGCAAGTCCCTTACGAGCACCGTGCGTCGAGATGAAGTACTCGAGCACCGAAAGGCCCTCACGGAAGTTCGACTTGATAGGACGTGGGATGAGCTCACCACGAGGGTTTGAAACCAAACCCTTCATGGCTGCAATCTGACCAATCTGCTGGGTGTTACCACGCGCACCAGAGTCCACCATCATGAACAGTGGGTTGAAGGTCAACTTGGAAAGCTCGGCATCCATTGCCTTACGCACTTCGAAGTTTGCTGCTTGCCAGATCTCAATTTCCTTAAGCTTGCGCTCTTCGTCAGTCAAGATGCCGCGCTCGAACTGCTTTTCGGCCTTGTCGGCTTCAGCTTCGTAACGCTCGAGAATCTCGGGCTTAGCCGCTGGGGTCTGCACGTCATCGATGGAGATGGTGAGACCAGACTTCGCGGCGAAGCGGAAGCCGAGGCTCTTGATCTTGTCGAGACTCTCAGCAACAGCTGCCTTGTGGTACTGGCTGGAAAGGTCATCAACGATGGCAGCCATAGGAGTTCCGGTCTTACCAACCAGCGTGTTCACGAAGGCAAAGCCTGCGGGAAGCGACTCGTTGAAGAACAGGCGTCCAGGGGTCGTGGTGATCTCGCGAACACCGAGCTCGTTGGCTGGGTAGACCTCGGCGCCTTCGGCGTTGAGCTTGGCAGCCAAACGTGCGGCGAGTGGCGAAGCATCCGCGGCGCGCATCGTGACCTTGGCGTGCAATCCAATGTCACCAGCTTCGTAGGCCTGCTCGACCTCGAAGAGCTGACGGAAGACGCGACCTTCACCCTTGACGCCTTCGGCCTCAAGGGTGAGGTAGTAGGCACCAAAGACCATGTCCTGGGTAGGAACGGTGATCGGACGACCGGTTGCTGGCGACAGGATGTTGTTCGCACTGAGCATCAGCACTCTGGCTTCAGCCTGAGCCTCTGCGGACAGAGGAAGGTGGACGGCCATCTGGTCACCATCGAAGTCGGCGTTGAAGGCCGTGCACACGAGGGGGTGAACCTGAATTGCCTTACCTTCAACGAGCACAGGCTCGAAGGCCTGGATACCCAAGCGGTGAAGTGTTGGTGCACGGTTCAACAAGACAGGGTGCTCTTGAATGACCTCTTCGAGGACGTTCCACACCTGTGGCTTGCGACGCTCAACCATGCGCTTTGCAGACTTGATGTTCTGCGCAGCTTCGGTCTCGACAAGGCGCTTCATGACGAAGGGCTTGAAGAGTTCTAGGGCCATCAACTTAGGCAGACCACATTGGTGGAGCTTGAGGTTGGGACCGATGACGATGACCGAACGACCCGAGTAGTCAACACGCTTACCCAGAAGGTTCTGGCGGAAACGACCCTGCTTGCCCTTCAACATGTCCGAAAGGGACTTGAGGGGACGGTTGCCGGGGCCACTGACGGGACGGCCACGACGACCGTTGTCAAAGAGGGCGTCCACCGCTTCTTGAAGCATGCGCTTTTCGTTGTTGACAATGATGTCGGGAGCACCGAGCTCAAGCAAACGCTTGAGGCGGTTATTGCGGTTGATCACGCGACGGTAGAGGTCATTCAAGTCAGAGGTCGCGAAGCGGCCACCGTCGAGCTGCACCATGGGGCGCAGGTCTGGCGGGATGACAGGAACAGCACCGAGGATCATGGCGCTGGGGTCATTGACCCGCTTGCCATAGTCATTGCGACGGTTGAAGGAGGTCACGATCTTGAGACGCTTGATGGCCTTCTGACGACGCTGGGCCGACAGGGGCTTGCGACCATCGGCGGCCTCGATCTGCTCACGCAACTTGATCTCTTCAGAGTCAAAGTCGATGCGAGCAATCAGGTCCTGAATCGTTTCGGCACCCATGCCACCGGCGAAGTACTCACCGAAGCGAGCACGCAGCTCACGCCAGAGCAATTCGTCTTCGATGATCTTGCGCGAGAAGAGGGTCTTGAGTTCATCAAGGGCACGCTGGGCGAGGTCAATGTCCTCTTGTGCGCGCTCGCGGACGGAAGCAAGTTCCTTTTCGAAGAGACGCTGACGCGCCTTGATCTCCGCGTCCTTGGCTTTGTCAGTCTCCATGGCAGCAAGTTCTGCTTCCAGGGCGACGCCGCGACGGTCGAGGTCTTCATCGCGCTTGCGCTCGATGATGGAAATCTCGTCACGAATCTCAGCCTCGATCTCCGGCATCTCCGTGTGGAGCTTGTCCTCGTCAACCCAGGTGACCAGGTTGGCGGCGAAGTAGATGACCTTTTCGAGTTGCTTGGCCTTGAGCTCTTCACGAGGCTCAGTGCCCATGAGGAGATAGGCCAACCAGCTACGGGTACCACGCAGGTACCAGATGTGAACTACGGGAGCAGCAAGCTCGATGTGACCCATGCGGTCACGACGAACCTTGGAGCGAGTTACCTCAACACCACAACGCTCGCAGATGATGCCCTTAAATCGCACCCGCTTGTACTTTCCGCAGTAGCACTCCCAGTCCTTGGTGGGACCGAAGATCTTCTCGCAGAACAGGCCGTCCTTTTCGGGACGCAAGGTGCGGTAGTTAATGGTCTCAGGCTTCTTGACTTCGCCATTGGACCATCCACGAATGGAGTCCGCCGTAGCGAGCCCAATCCGAAGTTGGTCGAAGGTATTTACGTCGAGCTTGGTCATGACCTAGCCGCCCCTCTCATCAAGTCTTCTTCGTCTGAACCGCGCTCGGGACGACTGATGTCGATACCCAACTCTTCAGCGGTGCGGAATACGTCTTCGTCAATCTCGCCCATCTCAATGGCGCCACCCTCATCGTTGAGAACCTCAACGTCGAGGCAGAGCGACTGCATTTCCTTGATGAGCACCTTGAAGGACTCAGGAATGCCGGGCTCGGGAATGTTCTCGCCCTTGACGATGGCCTCGTAAACCTTTACGCGGCCAAGAACGTCATCGGACTTAATGGTGAGCAGTTCCTGCAGTGCGTAGGCAGAGCCGTAAGCCTCAAGAGCCCACACTTCCATTTCACCGAAACGCTGTCCACCGAACTGAGCCTTACCACCGAGTGGCTGCTGAGTAATCATGGAGTAAGGACCGGTTGAACGTGCGTGGATCTTGTCATCAACAAGGTGAGCAAGCTTCAAGATGTAGACGAAGCCAACCGAGATTGGGTTGTCGTAGGCAAGGCCAGTGCGACCGTCGTAGAGGGTCACCTTTCCATCATTTTGAATCTGCACGTTGCCGTTAGCGGAGTCAGCGTTCAAGTCACCAAAGATCTGCTTGATCGTTGGGTGCTTGCCAGCCTGGTCCTCTTCGTCCCAGTGAGCGCCGTCGAAGGAAGGCGTTGAAACCCAAACAGCAGGCTCGGTACGAGGACGGGTCTTGCGTGAAGCATGGTCACCCACACCAGATGTACCAACCTCGGCTGAGGCGTCGACGCCCTTCCAACCGTAACGAGCGGCGTAGCCGAGGTGACTTTCGAGCACCTGACCAACGTTCATTCGCGATGGCACACCCAAGGGGTTCAAGATGATGTCAACGGGCGTACCGTCGGCAAGGAAGGGCATGTCCTCAACGGGAAGGATCTTGGAGATAACACCCTTGTTACCGTGACGACCGGCGAGCTTGTCACCTTCGGAGATCTTGCGGCGCTGGGCCACGTAGACCCGAACCATCTCGATGACGCCAGCTGGCAACTCATCTTCGTTCTTGCGTGCGTACTGGCGAATACCAATGACCTTGCCGGACTCACCGTGAGGAACCTTGAGCGACGTGTCACGCACTTCGCGGGCCTTCTCACCGAAGATGGCGCGCAGGAGGCGCTCTTCGGGAGACTGCTCGGTCTCACCCTTCGGGGTGACCTTACCGACGAGGATGTCACCGGGGCCGACTTCGGCACCAATGCGCACAATACCCATGTCGTCGAGGTCCGCCAAAATGTCGTCCGGCAGGTTCGGGATGTCACGAGTGATTTCCTCGGCACCGAGCTTGGTGTCACGAGCATCAATTTCGTATTCCTTCACGTGGATCGACGTCAAGACGTCGTCACGCACGAGGCGCTCGTTCAAGATGATGGCGTCTTCGTAGTTGTAGCCCTCCCATGGCATGTACGCCACGAGCAGGTTCTTACCCAAAGCCAGTTCGCCATTTACCGTCGAGGTACCATCGGCCAGCACGCTGCCCACAACGACCTTTTCGCCACCACTGACAACGACCTTTTGGTTGATCGAGGTGTCCTGGTTGGAGCGACGGAACTTGTTGAGGTTGTACTGCTTCTTGCCGAGCTTCTTGCCGTAGCGGTCGGTCTGGTCCGCGTCGTAGGTCACGACAACTCGGTCACCCGATACGTCGGAGACCACTCCGCTACCTTCTGCGAGGACCACGTCACCGGAGTCCAAGGCCGCACGACCTTCCATGCCGGTTCCCACGAAGGGGGCCTCCGGCACGATGAGCGGCACGGCCTGCTTTTGCATGTTGGCACCCATCAAGGCACGCTGGGCGTCGTCGTGTTCCACGAAGGGGATCAGTGACGTCGCCACCGAGATGACCTGCTTGGTCGACACGTCCATCAGTTCCACTTCAGCCTTCGGCACGAAGTCGATTTCCGAGGTCGTCGAACCCGACTTATTGGCCGAGACCACGCGCAAACCGGTACCGGTCGGACCACGACGAACGAGCACGCGCTCGTTCTTGATGGTGCCATCGGCTTCGAGTTCCGTGTTGGCCTGGGCGATAACGAAACGCTCTTCTTGGTCGGCGGTGAAGTAGCGGGTTTCGCCGGTCACCTTTCCGTCTTTGACAATGCGGTACGGCGTCTCAATGAAGCCGTACTCGTTGACCTTGGCGTAACTCGCCAAGTAACCGATCAGACCCACGTTCGGGCCTTCCGGCGTTTCGATCGGGCAGATGCGGCCGTAGTGGGAGGAGAGATCGGAAGAGCACACGTCTGAACTCCAGTCACCTGAAGCTATC
>CAZTQJ010000104.1:0-5567 GCA_964615615.1 uncultured Acidimicrobiaceae bacterium | reverse complement strand
ACACGGCTCTGAACACTCTTTCCCTACACGACGCTCTTCCGATCTGCGGGAGATGTCGCTCGCTTGCAGAGCCAGTTCATCAATGGGGTTAAGCACCTTCCCGTCAGTTTCACCCCCAGTGCGCAGGTTGATGTCTGAGGCAATCAGCCTGGTGCGACCACAGGCAGAAATTGGTAGAGACCTTCGCCGTGAGCAATTAATTGAAATAGCTCGTCAACTCCTCGGAGACCGCGGGCTAGGGGAAGTTGCCATGGATGAGATTGCAGCCAGCGCTGGAGTGGCGCGCTCAACGCTCTATACCTACTTCCCTAGTCGCGAGGCGCTGATCAGGGCCTGCATTGTCGGCATGCGTGATCGCTTTGCCGAGGCCTTAAGTGGCACTCCTTCTGATGCTGGAAGCCCACGGCAAAGACTCGAAGCACTTTTCGGGGCCTTACTCGTCACCGTAGATTGGGCACCTGGATTCTTTAGTCTGGTCGTTGCCAGCCAGGGAAGCGGTGGTGCTGTGGGTGAAGCGGTCTCTGGCGAACTCACGGTCATCGGCCTTGAAGTCATTGGCCTCGTTGAATCTATTGTCGCCGATGTTCGCGATAGTACTGACCTCGAGCCATTGTTGAGTGCCCAAGAGTTCGTGGTGCTGATCGGGCAACAAATTCTGGGCGCACTCATGACCAGAGCCGTCATAGCTAATCCCCTATCGGCAGAAGAATCGGCCCAGTCGCTGGCAGCGTTTTGCCTCGGTGGACTGAACGCTCCACAACGAGAGGATTCTGATCATGCAGTTTGACCTCTGGGTTCCCACCGCCACCCCACTCGTCACCGCCGAAACCTGGTTCACCTTGGGCAACGAAGCAGAACAGCGCGGCTATGACCGCATCTGGGTGGGAGAGCATGTAGTCCTCTTTGATGACTACGACTCTTCCTATCCCTATGCCGACGATGGCAAGATTCCCGTACCCCCGGGGACAGGCCTCCTCGACCCCCTCATTGCCCTGGCCAGCCTTGCGGGCTGCACGAAGCGCGTCCGCCTAGGCACCGCAATGCTCCTGCTACCTCAACGCAATCCCGTCTACACCGCCAAAGAAGTCGCCAGCTTGGACTGGCTATCAGGTGGCCGAGTCGATTTAGGGATTGGCGTCGGCTGGTTAGCCGAGGAGATGGAAGCGGCGGGAACGCCCTTCGCTGATCGAGGTGCGCGTTGTGATGAATACCTCGATCTCATGGAGCAGCTGTGGACACAGGAACGCATCTCTCATAAGGGGAAATACTGGGAACTTGATGATGTCCGCATGGACCCCAAGCCCCTGCAGGAACCCTTTCCTCCCATTCATATTGGGGGCGAGAGCGATGCGGCAATTCGGCGAGCCGCTCGACGGGGACAGGGCTGGCATAGCTTCGACCGAGATCCACAGGGTCTCGCTGAGGGCCTACGCAAGCTCGACCTTGAACTCGAACGCGCGGGGCGAAGTCGAGAAGGCTTCACGGTAACGGTTTGCCCTTACACCAAGCCACTGAACGAAGAGACCGTCCTTGCATACAAAGAGGCAGGAGCCGACAGTATCTCCGCACTCTTCCTCGCCCTCGACCCGACCTCAATTGCTCCCATGCTCGATGAGCTTGAAGTCCTTCGGGAGCTTGCGAAGTCCCTCTAGGGCTAAGAGATTGCTCCGCTCGCGTGAAGCCTAGCTAAGCGATCTGCATCCACACCCCAAGCGCCAAGCGCTTCGTCGGTATCGGCTCCAGGTTCAGAAGGCGAACTAGAGATTTCGCCCGGCGTTTTCGAAAAGCGGGGAGCCGGAGCCGGCTGCAGGACTCCATCATTCGTGACATAGGTTCCGCGGGCGGAGAGATGTCGGTCGTTGAGCACCTCGCTAGGAGCAAGCACGGGTGTTGCACAGGCATCTCGATCTTGGAAGATCGCCGTCCACTCATCGCGAGTCTTGGTGGCGAAGATTCCGCTGAAGAGCTCTTTCATCTCCTCCCAGTGCTCTCGATTCATCTGGTCAGGCAGATCATCACGCCCGGAAAGACCAAGGCCATCAAGCAACTCCGCATAGAACTGGCGCTCTATCGCACCAACAGCAAAATATGCTCCGTCTTTGGTTTCGTAAACCTCATAAAAGTGAGCACCGGTGTCCAGAAGGTTCGCTCCGCGTTCTTCACGCCAGAGGCCGGCATGGGAAAAGGCATAGGTCATCGTCATCAAAGATGCGGCACCATCAACCATTGCAGCATCGACTACCTGACCTTGACCACTGCTGCGGGCATTGATGATGGCTGCGCAGAGCCCGAAGGCAAGCATCATGCCACCGCCTCCAAAGTCGCCAACAAGGTTAAGCGGGGGCAAAGGCCGATCACCTGCGCGGCCCATAGGCCACAGTGCGCCCGCCAGCGCGATGTAGTTGATGTCATGCCCCGCGCGAGGGCCTAGTGGCCCTTCTTGGCCCCAGCCCGTCATTCGGCCATAAACCAGTTTCGGGTTCACGGCCTGGCAGGCGTCGGGTCCAAGACCCAAGCGCTCAGCGACGCCGGGGCGAAAACCTTCGATGAGGGCATCTGACTGTGCGACAAGGTCGAGCACGAGGTCGACGGCACCAGGGGCCTTGAGGTCGATGCCCACGCTGCGGCGGCTTCTCGTCAGGAGATCCCAGGAGACTGCTCCGCTATGGGCATTCGCTGAGGCCCGTTCGAGCCTCAAGATGTCGGCACCCGCATCGGCAAGGAGCATTGCGGCATAGGGGCTAGGTCCTATGCCTGCGAGCTCCACAATCTTCACACCTTCGAGCGGTCCAGCCACCGTTCCTCCATCTCTTCCTTGATCATCAAGCTTTGCTGGCTACCGTAGTTGGGACCACGACCGATCCGCGACCCTGCAATGCTGGTGGGGATGGAGAGGTCACGAAGCGCACGGGCACCGGGGCGGGTGAACCTTATTGGTGAGCACGTTGACTATGCGGGAGGAAGCGCCCTGCCCCTTGCAATTGGGCAGGGCAGCAGGGTTCGTTGGGTGAAGACTGCTGAAGCGCTCACTGCCTTTTCCAGCTTCGATCATCGCCGCATCAGTCTCGCTAGGCCTCAAGAAGATGACCCAAGCTGGGCTGCCATCGTGGCGAAAGCTTCAGCATTAACGGGCTGCGATCAAGGAAGACTGGAGATTGATGGCGACCTCCCCATAGGCGCTGGTCTCTCGTCTTCTACGTCCCTGGCCGTTGCCCTGGTCTTAGCCTTGGGTGGGGCGATGAAGGAAGATGACCTCATTGCCGCGAGTTGGGAGTGCGAACAAGCGCTCGGCACCCCGACAGGCTTCTTAGATCAGCAGGCCATCGTCGCCGGCAAGAAGGGGCAATGCGTGCTCGTTGATTTTTCCACCATGAAACGCCGCCTCGTTTCCCTTGATCCACAGCTACAGCTCTACGTCATACACAGCGGCATAGAACGCGAACTGCTCAATTCCCCCTACGCCCAACGCCGGGCAGAAGTGCATGAGGCCGAGGATCTCCTTGGGCCACTTCCCCATGCAGATCGCGTATCTGCGAGATCCCTCAGTGACGCCACCCTGAGCAAGCGTGCTCTGCATGTTCTTGAGGAATGTGAGCGTGTCCATGTTGCAGCAGCTGCACTTGAGGACGGCGATCTCAAGACCTTCGGAGGACTCCTGAATGAATCTCATGCATCACTGCGTGATCTTTTTGAAGTTTCCTTAGTGAAGATTGACCAACTTGTCGAAGACCTTCAAGGAAAGGCCGGCGTTCTCGGAGCACGTCTCATGGGCGGTGGATTCGGTGGCTGTATCCTTGCTGCCTCAAGCCGTGAACTCGACTTCGGCACAGACTTGACCTGGTGGAAGGTTGAAGCCGCCGCCGGGGCATCGGTCCACGAGGATTAGCGGAGCATCAGAACGGCGACCGTACCCGGCTTAGAGAAGCGATAGCTCGGCTTAAAGCCCATGCCCAAGAGGCGATACCACGTGGGGCTCGGCTTCAAGTTGCTGTCATGTGGCCTGAAGGCATCCGAAGGCGAATACACGGAAGCGGAGATCCCCACATACCAAACCACTCTGTCAGCCTGAAGTCTGGAAGCCAGCATGTCCATCTGTTTTTCCTGCGTGGCGGCCAGGCCATCGACAAGGATGAAATTTGGATCAGTTGAGCGCGCAGCAAAACCCGTTAAATAATGTTCATCAAAGACAGGCTTCCAAGTGGTCAAACCCTGGTGGGCCCAGGTGAATCCTGCCTTTGGCTCAACGACGATGGCTTGCCCCACCTTGACGAAACGCTTGAAGTCTCCATAGAGCGCTCCCTCGCGTTGTGATGGATACCACGCATGGTTCGTGACTCCACCGATGACCATCGCCGAGAGTGCTGCAGCGAGCAGCGCAGAAGCAAACTCGCGAGGGAGTTCCAAGGACTTAGCCAGATGTGCCACCTGCACCATGCCAAGAGCCACGAGCACAAGTGTGGCTGGATAGAGGACCTCATCGGTTCGACCGGTGCCAAGGGGCAGGTAGCCCGCTAGGCACAGGCATCCAGCAATGCCTAGGACCAAGGTTGGGGCTAGAGCCTCGGACTTCAGGGAAGCTAAGCCAAGACAAAGCAAAAAGATCAATAGGGATGCACCGAGCATGAAAATGGCAAAGCCATAGCCAGCAGAGAGATGTGCCATGGGCACCCCGAGCAGTCCATGCGTGTAGCCCCCGAATACCAGCCGGAGACGTTCGGGCCACGACGGTGGGCCACCCTGAGGCGCGAGCATGTAGTGCGACCATGACGGGCCTAGGGATGATGGCATCGAATGAGCCGTCCACAGGGCTGCCGGTAAGGCAAGGGCGACGGCGAGTGCTCCCGAAACAATGATCTCTAGGCGGCGTGTTTTCCAACACAGGATGGCAAGTGCCAACCAGCAGCCGGCCACCACACTCGAAAGCGAGAGCGAAGAAGCCACGGCAAAGCCTGAGCAGACTGCCAGCGCCAACAGCCAGCGGCGTCCCCCGCCTCGCCGAACGAGCTCGGTAATCGCCAGTAAAAGCGCCGCAGCCACCAGTTCGAAGGCATAGGGCTTAAGGCGGACGGAATAGGCAATCGCGACAGGACTGGCCGCCACCACTATGCCCATGGAGAACCATGCCCAACGGGGAACTCCGTATATTTTCGCCAGAATCATGACCGACGCAACGCCGAGTAGCCCCCAGGCCAGTGCGGGAATCTGCGCCCACAGCGTGCTATTCGCATGCAGGCTTAGCCACCAGCGCAAGACCAAGGTGTATCCCGGCGCACTGACCAACATATGAAACGCATCGCTAAGGGGCACCTTGGTGGTAAGCGCCATCCAAGCGTCATCGCGGAATAAGCCGCGAGCTCGCGTCAGGCCTGAAAACCGCAAGAGTAAGGCGAAAATCATCACCATCCCCATAGGCAGCCATGCCGGGATGCGATACCACCAGAGCTCTTTCTGGCTGATGTCCTCGCTCAAACTGCGGCCTGCTGCGAGGTGGCGACCAGTTTTTCTAGCACCTCGCCCGCTCAGATCGGAAGAGCACACGTCTGAACTCCAGTCACCTGAAGCTATCT
>CAZTQJ010000103.1:3343-5571 GCA_964615615.1 uncultured Acidimicrobiaceae bacterium | reverse complement strand
TCTTTCCCTACACGACGCTCTTCCGATCTAGAGCCTGCGCATGCGACACGCAGAGCTAAAGCATGTGGAATTTGCTCCGTCCACTAACGAAGGCTTCGACCTCCAAAAATTTGGTGGGGCCGGTGGGGCTCGAACCCACGACCGAGGGATTATGAGTCCCTTGCTCTGACCGACTGAGCTACAGCCCCCAAGGAAGTGATCGTAATGGCTAAGCCAGCGCTCGTCAGTTCCGCTTAGCGCCAGCGCAGTAGGGCGTTCTCAGTGACAACTCCCCTGTCCATCCTCATCGGGTCGTTCATAGAGGTTTGATTTGACCACGATGATGCCGCCTAAGGCTGACGAATAGACCGCCACCACAAAGATGCTCAAGCCCAGGTTGGAATAGGTAATGAAGGCCAAGAGGACAAGGATGGCGTAGAGGATGAGGCTGAAGCGTCCCTGCCAGCTCATGGGCCGGACGCCAAAGGCCTTATCGGACTTTTCGAACCACTGTTCGGCCATGGTCTCCCCCGATGCCAACATCTTGCTCTGCACTGTGAGCTCCGGGGGAGAGACTCGAACTCTCAACCACACGATTAACAGTCGCGTGCTCTGCCATTGAGCTACCCCGGAAGGTGACCCCTAAAGGTCGTACTCAATCTATCAGCCGCCGGCTGGGCCTAGAGAAGGCCATTTCACTGGTTGGAGTCAAGGTAGCCACGAAGACCTCCGGGGCCTTCGTCGCGTCTCAGGCGGGCAATCGTGCGCTGTTCGATCTGTCGCACACGCTCACGGGTAATCCCGAATTCTTTAGCCAACTCATCTAAGGGCCAGCTGCGACCGTCAGCAATCCCAAAGCGTAAAGCGACCACCTTGCGTTCGCGCTCGTCAGGGATGGAGCGGATGACCTCGGCCACCTTGGCCGCCAGCAGATGTTCGGTGGCCACCGCATCGGGGTCTAAGGCCTTCTCGTCAGCGACGAGATCGCCTAGAGAGCCATCACCATCCTCACCAATAGGCGACTCCAAGGAAGCCGTCACCATGACCAGGGCCAGGAGGTCTGCGACCTGCTCGACAGTCTCCCCGGTGAGCTCGGCGAGTTCCTCATGGGTTGCTTCACGACCATGCTCTTGAGCGAAGCTCTTCTTTGCCCAGTTCACGCGATTCATGGCCTCAACCATGTGCGTGGGAATGCGGATAGTGCGGGCTTGGTCGGCGATGGCTTTCAATACCGCTTGGCGTATCCACCAGGTGGCATAGGTCGAAAAGCGAAAACCACGATCGGGATCAAAACCCGCAACCGCGCGCATGAGGCCGACGTTTCCCTCTTGGATGAGGTCCAGAAATTCCAAACCTCGGTTTCGATAGCGCTTGGCCACCGAGACCACCAAACGGAGATTGGCCTCAATGAGATGCGCGCGAGCATCTTCAGCTTCTTGATGAAGCCGACGACGGGCGCGACGCTCGCTAAAGGACTCCTCCCCTATGGGGGCATCGGGACCTTCAGGAGGAAGTTTGTGCATGGCACGGGCAAGGGAAATCTCTTCGGCGGCACTCAGGAGCGGGACTTGGCCGATTTCGGCGAGGTAGCGCGACAGCGTGTCAGCGGTGAGACCTAAGGCAAGGGGGTTGCGGCTGCGCACGCGAATTCCGTGGAGTGATGAGCCCTTGAGCGCTGCAGCCTCTGCTTCCTGAACGATATCGAGAACATCGTCAAGGGCCTCAGCACTGGGTTCAGGAATGGCATCCAAGGAAGCCAGAGGTGGCCTGCTCTGGCTATCCAAGACGCCCTCAGACACCTCGAGCCACCGAACGCTCCGCTATCCACGCCACGAGAGCGGCTTCGGCCTCAAGGGCTTCCTCGGGCTTCTGTAGGGAGTCGAGCAGGCCTCTAACCAAGGTGACCTGGTCGTTAATGGAAGCCACCTCTTCGGGAAAAACGCGAAGCCGAGCGGTCAATTCATCCAGCGCTCGGCGAGCAGCAGTCTCGACGAGTTGGCGCATCACCGAATCAATAGGGCTACCGAGTTCTTCACCCATCATCGGCGACTCGTTCACCACGCGACTGAGCAGGGCGCCCACTTCGGGATTGGATTCCGCGATCGCACCGTGAATGTCATCTGCCTCAAGCAGGGCCTCAAAAGCTCGACGCTGAATGGGGTCAAGAAAGAGGGAAGGCTCAAGCCGAAGGGCAATGTGCTCGGGATAGTGGAGATCGGAAGAGCGTCGTGTAGGGAAAGAGTGTTCAG
>CAZTQJ010000103.1:0-3333 GCA_964615615.1 uncultured Acidimicrobiaceae bacterium | reverse complement strand
GCTCGGGATAGTGGACAGCGAGGCGTAAGGCCTCGAGGCCAGGACGCGTGGCCGGACGTGGCCTCGCAGAAGGCTGAGGATCCTGGGCCTCGGGGCTCCGATCATGGCCTGCAGGCTCTTGCGACCTGCGCGAGGGAGCTGACGCAGGGACGGGACGAGGATTTGCCTTGATCTCCGCAAGTCGTTGGCGCAGCTGTTGCTCGTCTACGCGACAGCGGGCTGCAACCTCCAAGAGATACTTATCGGCCAGGGATGATGATGGGTGGTCAGCGATCACCTGAAGCGCTTGCGTTGCCGTGCGGTCTTGCCCTTCGTAGGTACTCAGATCTCCAGCAGCAAGGCAGCGATCGACTTGAAAGCCGAGATAGGGCTTTGCCTCAGCCACGACACGCAGCAGCGCTTCTGGATCAGATTCGGCCATAGAGCCAGGATCAGAACCTGCTGGGAAGGCACAGACCTTGATGGCGATGTCGTGCTTGCGTTCCCATTCATAGAGACGAGCGGCGGCGTTCTGGCCTGCTGAGTCAGCGTCATAGGCCAGAACAATTTCATTGCCAAAGTTTCTCAAGAGCGTGAAGTGCTCTTCTGCAAGCGCCGTGCCACAGGTGGCCACGGCGCGTGGGAGTCCAGCCTTAAAGAAGCCAATCACATCGGTGTAGCCCTCGCAGACCACAACCTGACCTGACGCGATGACATCTTTTTTCGCCCAGTTGAGGGCATAGAGGGTTCGGCGCTTGGAGTAGATCGGCGTCTCGATGGAGTTCTTATATTTGGGCTCAGGGTGATCGGGATTCACGGGCGCACCGGGAAGGATGCGTGCACCAATCGCGATGGGCCTATCGGAAGGGTCACAGATGGGGAAGGTCACCCTGGCGCGAAACGCATCTTGTTGGTTATTGCGACGATTTACAAAACCCAGCCCTGAATCACTCAAGACCTCATTGGGGAGTTTGAGATGCTTGGCTAATTGATCCCAATCGTCGGGAGCCCAGCCAAGGCGGAATTGGCGAACCATCTCGCCATCAAAACCTCGGGAGCGCAAATACTGACGAGCCGGTCCCGCATCGGGCGACTCAAGAAGACGCTTATGGTAAAAATCGACCGCTCCTTCGACCGCTGCCATAAGCACTCCGCGGCGGCGATTGGCCACGGTAGTTGCCGCGTCTTCTCTGATGACGACCCCAGCTCTGTCGGCGAGAAAACGCACCGCATCGACGAAGTCCATCTGATTGGTCTCGCGAACAAATTTGATGGCGTCACCCGAAGCTTGGCAACCAAAGCAGTAGTACAGACCTTCTTCTGCATTCACGCTGAAGGACGGACTGCGCTCGGTATGAAAAGGGCAAAGACCAGTCCATCGGCGACCGGCCTTCTTGAGTCCCGTGTGCTCGCCAATTAAGCCAACGATGTCCGTGGCCGCACGAACGGCTGCTACATCTTCATCGGGAATTGCCATAGGCGAAAGGTAGCGTGAACTTGAGTGCTCGCGTTCGCGCGCCCCTTATGAGCGACGCTTGGCTACCGTTTTCCTCGCCCGGGACTTTGCCGCCTTCTTGGCAGGAGCCTTTTTCGTGGCCTTTTTCGCTGCTGGCTTTTTGGCGGCTGCCTTCTTGGCCACAGGACGCTTCTTTGCCACAGCCTTCTTGGCAGGGGCCTTCTTCGCAGGCTTCTTCGCCGCAGCTGAAGCCAGAATGGCCTGAGCGGCCGCTAAGCGCGCTACGGGGATCCTGAAGGGCGAGCAGCTGACATAGTCAAGACCAGCTTCGTAGAAGGTGGCGATGGACTCAGGGTCGCCTCCGTGCTCGCCACAAACGCCAACCTTCAAGGAAGGACGAGTTGCACGGCCACGGGCCGTACCAAGACGGACCAGTTCGCCGACTCCGTCGTGGTCAACCACATCGAAGGGATTATGACGAAGCAAACCCTGCTCGAGGTAGCTGCTCATCATGCGACCTTCAACGTCGTCACGACTAAAGCCAAAGGTCATCTGCGTGAGGTCATTGGTACCAAAGGAGAAGAAGTCCGCAACTTCAGCGATCTCACCGGCCAGCAAGGCTGCGCGTGGTGTCTCGATCATGGTACCGATGGTCACATTGATGCGACCCTTGCCCTTGGACTTGGCGCCAAACTCGGCCACCGCTCCTTCAACCCAAGAACGTGCCAGAGCCATCTCCTCACGACTCACCGTGAGGGGAATCATGATTTCAACAATGGGCTTGCCACCCTTGGCTGCAACATCGTGTGCCGCTTCCATGAGTGCACGCACCTGCATGGCGTAGAGACCTGGCTTGATGACACCCAGGCGCACGCCACGGGTACCGAGCATGGGGTTTGCCTCTTCCCAGTACTTCGCCGCTGAGTAGAGCCTCTGCTCTTCAGCGCTCAGACCAAGGGTGGCTTCTTTAACGGCAAGCTCGTGGGTGGAAGGAAGGAATTCGTGCAGCGGTGGGTCAAGCAGACGCACGGTGACGGGCAGGCCGTCCATGGCCTTCAAGATCTCCACGAAATCTTCACGCTGAACCTTGCGCAGTGCTTCAAGGGCCTTGGCCTCAGCCGCTGGCTCATCGGCGAGAATCATCTCGCGAACCACGGGGAGACGATCGTCACCGAGGAACATGTGCTCGGTGCGGCAGAGGCCAATGCCCTCTGCGCCCATCTTGCGAGCGTTGGTGGCGTCAGGCCCATTATCGGCGTTGGCGCGAACCTTGAGCTTGCCCTTACGCACGACATCAGCCCAGCCGAGAATGATTTCAAATTCCTTGGGTGGCTTGGCTGAAGAAAGCTCTACCTGGCCGAGCACTACGGTGCCCGCGGTGCCGTCGAGGGAGATCCAGTCCCCTTGCTTGATGACGGTGTCGCCAATGGAGAAGGAGGTCTTTTGGATCTTGACGGCTTCTGCCCCCACGACTGCCGGCTTGCCCCAGCCACGCGCCACAACAGCCGCGTGGCTCACGAGACCACCGCGAGCGGTGAGGATGCCTTCAGCGGCGAGCATGCCGTGAACGTCTTCTGGAGAAGTCTCAGAGCGGACCAGGATGACGGCCTCGCCACGGGCTGCAGCTGCTGCTGCATCGTCAGCGGTGAGATAGACGCGACCCACCGCAGCGCCAGGTGAGGCGGCTAGTCCCTTGGTCAAGACCTTCTGACCGCTAGAGGCAAATTGTGGGTGAAGGACCTGGTCGAGGTGCTCTTCGGTGATGCGCTCGAGCGCCTCGTTACGGCTCAACTTGATGGCCTTATCGGTGGTCATATCCACCGCCATCTTCAGCGCGGCGTTACCGGTGCGCTTAGATCGGAAGAGCGTCGTGTAGGGAAAGAGTGTTCAGAGCCGTG
>CAZTQJ010000102.1:0-5587 GCA_964615615.1 uncultured Acidimicrobiaceae bacterium | reverse complement strand
CCGATCTTAACGGCCAAGGGCACCGCCGCTTGTTATGACGCAATTCTCACGGGAAAACCCCTCCCCGACGATGATGGAGCTACCGCATGCTGACCGTTGACTATGACCGCCTCGGCCTAAAAGCCGGCGACCGCCTCCTCGACCTGGGCTGTGGCTTTGGTCGCCACGCCTACGAAGGAGCTCGTCGAGGTGCATCAGTCATCGCCGCCGATGCCGGTGAAGATGAAGTTCGTGGCGTCTTGGCCACCTTTGCCGCGATGTCTGAAGCTGGTGAAATCGACTTTAAGACCACCCCTGTCGGTGCGGTGCAAGGCAACGCGCTTTCATTACCTTTCCCCGATGGCGCTTTTGACCGTGTTATCTGCTCAGAAGTGCTCGAGCACATTCCCGATGACGAGGGAGCCATGCGCGAACTCGCACGCGTATTGCGAACGGGCGGAACCATGGCGGTTACCGTTCCTCGCTTCGCTCCAGAACTCGTGAACTGGGCACTTTCTGACGAGTACCACGACACCCCAGGTGGCCACGTGCGCATCTATCGTCGTGGCGTTATCTCCAATCGTCTCGAAGCAGCTGGGCTCCGCATTGATGGCTACGCCCACGCCCATGGTCTCCACAGCCCCTACTGGTGGCTCAAGTGCGCGGTTGGTACCACCAATAATGATCACAAGGCCGTCGCTGCCTACCATCGCCTCTTGGTTTGGGACATTGAGAAGGCCCCACGTACGACGCGCTGGGCTGACAAAATCCTCAGCCCCATCATGGGTAAATCCATGATTGTCTACTTAAGCAAGCTCCCCGTATCGGTGCCGGTGTCGGCATGAGTGAAATCGGGCTTCAGGCCTTCACCATCCCCGAAGTTCCGGGGATCTTGACGGCCGAAGAAGTCCTCGCAACGGCTAGCTCAATCGCGAAACTGCAGTTAGCCAATGGCATGATTCCTTGGCAGCCCGGCGGTCACTGTGATCCCTGGAATCACGTGGAGACCGCTATGGCCTTGACCGTGGTTGGCATGCTCGAAGAAGCCGAAGCGGCCTATCAGTGGCTCGTCGATGTGCAATTGGGCGACGGCAGCTGGTTCAACTACTACCTCGAGCACTCCATCAAGGACCAGCGCCTTGATACGAACGTCTGCGCCTATCTCGCAACGGGAATCTGGCACCACTATCTGATTACCGGCGACGAGGCTCACCTCGTCAAGATGTGGCCGACGGTGGCTCGCGCCATCGACTTTGTGGTTCGTCGCCAACTTCCCGACGGCTCCATCCGCTGGTCCCTGGATGCAGCGGGCCGTCCTGAGGCCTACGCCCTCCTCACAGGCTCATCTTCGATCTACCACGCGCTGCGCTGCGCTGTGGCCATTGCTGAGCACGTGGGCGAACTCAAGCCCGACTGGGAGCTTGCCTCGGGCCGCCTCGGCCATGCCGTGGCTCATCATCCCCAATCTTTTGAACCCAAGGAACAGTTCGCCATGGACTGGTACTACCCCATGCTCAGTGGTGCCCTTGAAGGTGCGCCGGCGCTCCAGCGCCTCGATGACCATTGGGAGCGCTTTGTCATGCCGGGCCTTGGGGTGCGCTGCGTATCTCACGAGGATTGGATTACCGCAGCCGAGACCGCTGAATGCGTTATGGCTCTCGATGCTCTTGGTCGCCGTGATGCCGCTGAAGAGCTCCTCAGCTGGACGAGAAGCCACCGCCAAGCTGATGGTTCATACGTAACCGGCATTGCTTATCCCGACCGCGTGACCTTTCCAGCCGACGAACGCACCGCCTACACCGCAGCAGCAGTAATTTTGGCTGCAGATGCACTCAGTGACGCGTCACCGGCATCGGGGCTCTTTCGCGGTGAGGGTCTGCCTGCTGCCTTGGATCTTGCTGAACCACACTGCCCTGAGGCATTCCGAGACGCTTGTTCAGCGGGTGAAGATTCCGCTTCCTAATTGGCTTTGAGTCTGCGGATCACGCGCAGGCTGCCTTGTGCGCCAACTTCTTCGAAAGCACCTGAAGCCAAGGCATGGCTGAAGAGTTCATAGGGTGGACGTCCGCCGTCTTCAGGATTCTCAAACACATCATGGATTGCAATCCACCGGCCTAGGGGAACATGGGGAGACCAGGTGTTCCAGTCAGCCCAAGCCGGCTCCTCGCCATGGCCACCGTCGATGAAGAGCAGATCTATGGGCGTGCTCCAATGAGCACCCACGATGCTGGAGTCACCGACGACTCCCACCACGCGTTGTTCAAGACCGGCCAAGGCGATGCTGCGCTGCCAGAGCGGCAGCGTATTGAGCCTTCCGTCAGTGGGATCGATGAGTTCGGGGTCGAAGTGATCCCAACCCGCTTGGTTTTCTTCTGAACCGTGGTGGTGGTCGAGACTGAAGACCACAGCGCCTCCCGCTTCTGCGCCAGCACCGAGGTAGGTGGCTGACTTGCCGCACCAGGCCCCGATCTCGACGATGCAGGCCTCTCCGTCAACAGCCAGGGATGCTTGCTCAGCTGCGGCAAGGAGGGCGAGGCCTTCGTCATCGGGCATGAAACCCTTGACGCTGCGGGCAATATCAATGAGTTCGGCTTGGCGATCGGAAACGGTTGCCGGTCGAAGGTTCATCCGTGGATGACTTTAACGAGGTTCCAGATTCCAAAGCCGAGTAGCACGAAGCCCCCACCTCTGCGAATCGCCGCAACGGGGATGATCTTGAGGAGCGCTCGACCACCAAAGGCTGCCGCGGTGGCAACCGTGATGAGCGCCAAGGATGCTCCAAGGAAGACGGCATAGGGCTGGTGGGTTTGGGCGACGAAGTTTGCGGCGAGGAGTTGTGAAAGATCTCCCCATTCACCGATGAAGATGACCATGAAGGCGGTGGTCGCTTCGCGAAGTGCGGTACTCGGGACTTCAGCCTTGGCCTCCTGTTCACCTTTCTCGATTTCTTCCTTTTCAGGAACGAAGAGCAGGTAGGCCGCACCACCAAGGAAGAGGACGGTCACCACCGCTTCGAGACTGCGATGAGGAAGGAGGGTGAGGAAATGGCCCGCAATGACGGCGATGGCCATGTGCACGACGAATGCCGCGCTAGAGCCAATGGCCACAGCACTGGCTCTAGCCCGACTGCCCATGATCAGTGTCGCGATCATGGTTTTATCGGGCAATTCCGCGAGCGCTATGACCGCAAAAACGGTTGCAATAGTAGCGAGTTCCACGTGCCTAACCTACTAGGCAGAAAATGCGGCGAGGGCATCGGCGACCCCAGGGGCAATACGGGCCGCAAAGGCATTGCTCACGCCCAAGCGCTCTACGGCCTGCACCACACTGCGTTGTCCTGAATGGACGGGGTTATCAGTGGTGAATTTCTTGACCTCAGCGAAGAGTTCGGCATCGGCGGGAAGGCCAGCTATCCCTGAGACCATGCGCGCGTGAGTGTCCTGAGGGAAGCGCTCAAGCACGGTTTTCCAGTCTCGGGTGAGTGCTGAAAAGACCGCCGGTCCTCCTCTGCGATTCGAAAGGAGCGCCATCAAGGTGTAGGGAGCATCTTGACTGCGCACCTCGTTTTGAGCGAAGGCGTAGGTACGCAGGCAAAGCTCGACATCACCAAACTGGGTCAGGCTCGAGAGGTAACGCTGCTCCTCTTGAGGCGTCGAGGGAGATTGGTAGATGGCTGCGAGACGCTCCCAGGTTGAAGCATTACCTCGGTTGGCCGTAATGGCCAAGGCTGCATCGAGGAGGTCACTGTCGAGAGCGCTCAAGTCTCCCGATTCATGGGCACTGAGCCGGGTCATGGCCTCGTGCGCGAGATCGTCACGAGCACCGGTGATCGCGGCGGCACTGATGAGCGAAGCGCGAAGGCTTCCCCTGCGGGGGTCTTCGCCGCTGCTCGCGGACCAGCCCAATTGGGCCACCTTGGCGTTGAGGATGCTCCTCGTGGCTGAAGCAAGCAAGGGGCGATGCTCATCGCCGATGGAGCGAGAAATAGTAGAGAGCGCACGGGTCACCACGGCCCAAGCCGCCGGTTCTTCTTCGAGTCGCAGTGAAGCAGCAAGACTCAAGAAGCCGAGCAGGCCAACAGAACCGGCCAGAGTTCCCGCCCAAGTATCGGCCACCAAGGTGGCACGCTCAAGATTGCTCAGGGCATCAAGATTGGCGGAGAGTTGAGCGAGTTCGGCGGCGCCGTAGGCAGTGCGGTAGACACCCCAGCCACCAGCGTTGATCACCGTGGGGCCGTCATGCTTGATCTTCAGTGCTGATCCAGGGGACAAGACCTCGCGATGGATCTCGTCGCTATGGAGCGCCCGCCACTGCAGGGGGACTTCCCAGTCCTTGCCGATAGCTGAGTTTGCGCCTGCTTCGACGGGGCCAAAGGCGAAGGCTTGCTGGCTGAGTGAGCCGTTATCAAAGCTGAGCAGCGGGTGTCCACCTTGGAGGATCCAGCTATCCATGATCTGGCGAACCGGTTGACCTGATTCGGCCTCCAGGGCATTCCAGAGATCAGCGGTCACCGTATTGCCGTAGGCGTGCTCGGCAAGGTAGCGGCGTACGCCATTGCGGAAGGTCTCAGCTCCGAGATATTGCTCGAGCATCCTGAGGACGCTGCCACCCTTCTCGTAGGTCAAGACATCAAACATGCCTCGCGCATCGGCGGGTGAGATCACCTCATACTCAATGGGACGTGTTGAGTGCAGCGCGTCA
This sequence comes from uncultured Acidimicrobiaceae bacterium, assembly GCA_964615615.1. GTDB lineage: Bacteria > Actinomycetota > Acidimicrobiia > Acidimicrobiales > RAAP-2 > CAZTQJ01. Next base: position 907 of record CAZTQJ010000102.1, on the reverse strand, counting down.
ACACCCATCGCCGCTTCGCGGGCCAGGGCGAAACTGACCCAGCGCTGCCAGTCAGGTCGGAAGGCGTCGGTTGCAGCGGTTTCCATGAAGGTTGCGAAGGCTTCGTTGAGCCAAATGCCTTCCCACCACTGCATGGTGACGAGGTCACCAAACCACATGTGGGCGATCTCATGACAGATGACATCGACAACGCGCTCGAGGTCTGCATGGGAGGCGCGAGCAGGATCAATCAGGAGCAGACTCTCGCGGAAGGTCACACAGCCAAGGTTCTCCATGGCTCCGAAAGCAAAGTCTGGGATGGCAGCGAGATCGAGTTTGTCACCGGGGTAGGGGATGGCGAAGTAGTCCGTGAAGTAACGCAGGGCGTGCACGGTCACTTCCACCGCAAAATCGGTGAGGTGGCCTTTGCCTTCAGGGTAAATGATGCGCACCGGCGTGCCGTCGACGTCGATTGCTTCAGTGGCATCGAGGGGCCCAACGATGAAGGCGACGAGGTAGCTGCTCATGGCCATCGTGGGGGCGAAATGCAATTCCCGGCTGCCATTGTCCAGTTCCCGACGAGAGACTTCAGCAGCATTGGAATAGCCCTGATTGCCAGCCGGTACGACCAAGCTCACGGTGAAGCTGGCCTTCATGTCGGGTTCGTCCCAGCAGGGGAAAGCCTTCCGCGCATCCGTTGCTTCCATCTGGCTTGTAGCGATGATGCGTTCTTTTCCGTCACTGTCGGTATAGGTGGATCGGTAGAAGCCACAGAGCTGATCGTTGAGGATTCCCGCAAAGCTCAAGTCGAGTTCCGCGAGACCTGGCTGCAGTGGCTCGGGGAAGATGAAGCTCGCCCTTTCGCTTGCTGCATCGAGAGAAATTTGCGCCTCAATGGTCTCCCCGCTTTCGAGTCGCAGACTGGCCG
>CAZTQJ010000101.1:0-5604 GCA_964615615.1 uncultured Acidimicrobiaceae bacterium | reverse complement strand
CGAGTTAGCTTCAGGTGACTGGAGTTCAGACGTGTGCTCTTCCGATCTCTCATGAGTGCCTGAGCGAGCAAAGCATCAAGTTTGCGATCCCAGTGGACGTGGCTACCCAGTCCGACGGGAACGCCAAAGGCGAGAACTTCTGCCACGCCGCCGAGAGAGTCGCCGTCCTTGGCCGCAGCCTTCACTTCAGCAATCATGGCCGCTTCAGCATCGCCATCAAAGCAGCGAACTTCAGAATCATCAATCGCCGAAAGGTCATCAGGCCCTGGCCGAGCAGCTTTTGTTGCTTTGGCCTGGCCCAATTGTACGACGTGAGAAATCACGCTGACTCCTACCTGAGCCAGAAGGGCTTTTGCGAGCGATCCAGCTACGACTCGTGCCGCCGTCTCGCGGGCTGAAGCTCGTTCGAGCACATCGCGAGCGTCGTTGAATCCATATTTTTGCATGCCCGCGAGGTCGGCGTGACCGGGCCGAGGCGCGGTGAGCAGCTTCGATGGCGAACCGGGTGCTGGATCCATGTCTTCTGTCCATTTTGGCCACTCAGTATTGGCAATCTCCACTGCAACCGGTGAACCCAAGGTTCGCCCATGGCGCACCCCAGCGAGAATTCTGATCTGGTCAACCTCAAATCGCATCCGAGGACCCCGGCCGTAGCCCAGTCTGCGTCGGGCTAAATCGGCCTGAAGCTCCTCTGCGGTAATGGGCAGGCCGGCAGGCAGACCCTCCACAATCACCACAAGGGCTTGGCCGTGGGACTCCCCGGCAGTTAAGTACCTCAGCACGCCTCTAGGTTAGTAGGTGAGGTCGCTAAGTCCGAGTTCCCGGAAATTGCGCCTCACTAAAGGAGGAAGCGTGCGAATTCAGGTTGATGCAGAGCGATGCCAAGGACATAACCGCTGTTTTGGTATTTCCCCCGAACTCTTCGATGTCGATGACGAAGGTTTCGCTACCGTCCTTGGCGACGGTGAGGTCCCCCCAGGTCTTGAAGACAAAGCCGAGATGGCAATCTTGAATTGCCCAGAGTTCGCGATTAGCAAGATTGAGAAGGCTGCATCATGACCGGCCGTCACCCAAAAGTAGAGAACTGGGCCACCGACTTTGACCACACCGATCCTGAATGGGTGGAGAACCCCTTCCCTATCTGGGATGAGCTCCGCGAGCAGTGCCCTGTGGCGCATTCAAATCGTTACGGCGGCGTGTGGCTCCCCACGCGTCATCAAGAAGTGGCCGAAGTTGCCTACGACACGGAGCGCTTCACTTCGCGTTCCATCATCGTCACCGAGGGTCGACCCATGGCCCCGGCCCCAGTTGGCGTCGCTCCCCCCATCTCCTCTGATCCGCCTTTTCACCATGACGCCAGACGCATACTCTTGCCAGCCTTTTCTCCCAAGGCTGTAGAAGCACTTCGCGAATTCACCACGACGCTCTGCGAAGGACTGCTCGACAAACTTGAGGGTAGTTCCGTCGTGGATATCTCCACCGACTACGCGCAATACATTCCCGTAGCCGTCATAGCGAAGATGCTCGGCTTCCCCGATGAAGACCAGGATCTTTTTCGCCAATTCGTCCACAACACCCTTGAGGCTGTCGATCAGACTCAGGATGAACGCATTGCGAATTTCGGCACGCTGATTGCTTACATTGGTGATCAACTTGCCGACCATAGAGCCAATCCTCGCGATGACCTCACCAGTTTCTTGCTTAATGCCGAACTTGATGGTGAGCCTCTCAGCGAGGAGCACATCATGGGAACTATTGGCCTCACGCTGATTGCTGGCATCGACACCACCTGGTCAGCCATCGGTGCTGCACTGTGGCACCTTGCTAAGACCCCTGATGATCTTCACGCCATGGCCACTGATCCAGAGATCTGGCCAACGGCGGTCGAAGAACTCCTGCGCGCCTTCGCACCGGTCACCATGGCCAGGCTGGTCAAGCAAGATTGCGAATTTGCGGGTGAGCAGATGAAAGAAGACGAATGGGTGCTTCTCCCCTTCCCTTCTGCCAACCGCGACCCAGAGGCCTTCGAAAACCCTGATCATGTGGATCTCTGGCGGCGAGAAAACCGTCACCTGACCTTTGGTCTCGGCATCCACCGCTGCCTGGGTTCCAATCTTGCCCGTATGGAATTCACTGTCGCTTTGCAGAGCTTTATTAAGCGCTATCCGAACTTCAGCCTTGATGACCCGGCTTCAGTGCGTTGGTCAGGTGGTCAGGTCCGTGGGCCGCGAGCCTGCATGGTCAAAATCAACGCGAACTAATTCGCTTCGGGAGCGCAGACCCTCACTTCGAGACCTTCGGGCTGCACGACAAAAATCGCATGTTGCCTAAAGCGCTTGCCAATTGCTGCCACGAGTTCTACGTCTAGGCCAGCCAGCGCATAGCCAGGCTCGCACCAGATGGGTGGATCTTCGATATCGCTGCCTAGGGATCGAAAGAGCTGACCACCGTGTTTGCGCAGCTGACGCCACAGGACGATGCGCAGGTAAGCGTTTGCCAGCCTGTTGCGCCAAGCGCGCCGAGGCCTTGAGTAGGGGTTGCAGGCCGTAATGACGGTCACCGGTTGTGTTAAGTCTTTGGCAAGATCAAGGGCATCTTGAGCAATGCCGTCGACCGTGATCGATACCTTGGCGCCGGCATAGGCCGCCGCTAAATCCCCTGGCAGAGCTGGGACAGCTCGCCGAGACTGCTTAGGAGTAGAAGGGATTCTCGCCAACGGCGTGGTCAGTTACATCAACCACATCGGTGAGCTCGGAGATTTCCTCGAGCAGGATCTTCGAGATCCCTTGAGAGAGCGTCATGCGCGACATCGCACAGCCTTGGCAACCACCTGAGAGGCGCACGTAGGCGCGACCAGTCGCAGCATCAAGGGCTACAAGGTCTGAACGACCACCGTGACTCGCGATGGAAGGGTTGACCTGATCTTCGATGACCTTGATCGCACGGAGGGCAAGTTCGAAGTCCAAACCAGCGGCGAGAACTTCCTCGGGCACACCAGGAGCAACTTCTGCCGCTTCGGGGCCATTGGGGTTAACGAGCACCAATCCACCGCCGTTGTCTTCACTCCACTGCAGGACCGCGCCAACAAGCTTTGCCTTGGACGCCTCGGGAATCACGATGGCGATTTCCTCTTGGCTATCCACGGCATCGCCACTCTGCGCATCAGACAGCGCTTGAAGGTAGAGGTCGTAGCGGTAGCGACCGGCATCAACGCCAGCCACTTCAATCCAGAGCGCCATGGCGCTGGGGTCGTTCTCGGCTGCAAGTGCGTCTCGCACCACCGCAGCGGCTGAGGCCTCTACGGAAATTACGCGCTCGGTACTTAGGGTCTGGTGATCAGTGGTGCTTGCCATAGGCACGATCTTAGGATCCTTCCGGGCATTTCGTGTCGCTACTAGGGTTTGGCCATGCCTAAGCCCCCCCGCGACGCCCATGAGTGGATTGCCTTTGAGGATCACCGCGATGCTCGAACCTGGATGTTCGACGTCACCTTCTTAGAGAGCAACTGGACCTGTATCTATGGATCAGGCTGCGAGGGAGTTCTCACCGGCCCCGCCGAAGAGCTGGTTCAGGGCTGCTGCTCCTATGGCGCCCACTTCGTGGATGCCGATGACGTCAAGGTCGTGAAAAAGGCAGCGAAAACCCTTACGCCTGAGCAATGGCAGTTCTACGACAAGGGCCAAAAGGGCTTCACCACCAAAACTAAGGACGGCACCGTAACCACGAAACTGGTTGATGATGCCTGCATCTTCCTCAACCGGCCTGGCTTTGAGGGGGGACCCGGCTGCGCCCTGCACCGTGCTTCCATTGAGACGGGCAAGTCCTACGTCAAGATGAAACCTGAGGTTTGCTGGCAGCTTCCCCTGCGCCGTGATGATGAAGTCGAAGACGACGGCCATGTCGTGACCCGCATCGGACAGTGGAACAGGCGCCATTGGGGTGAAGGTGGCGAAGAGTTCCACTGGTGGTGCACCGAGTCGGATAAGGCATTTGTAGGAGTGAACGCTGTGTGGGAGTCCATGGGCGAAGAACTCGAAGCCATGGCTGGCAAGGAAACTCACCGGCAATTAGTTCGCTACCTCGAAGATCGTGTCCAGAGGACAGCGAATTCAACGCCGCTCCCCCACCCAGTGATTCGCCGACGCGAGAAGTCCTAGCCGACCTCGTCGTCTAAGGGGTCAGGCTCGCTTGGTCCCGAGGGTGGCACATTGCCAAGGATGCGGTCATAGGCGTCCTCTTCAGCCAAGCACCAACTTGCGTGAATGTCCTCAGGCTCAGCCCCACATTCCACACAATTTGAGTTATCACCGGTACTCGAACGCTTGAGGCTTCGAGCCTCTTCGAACCGGCGGTGACGGCCCTTCTTCACGGCAACTCCTTCGCAGATGGCCGGGTAGGTAGTTGAGAAAGCCAGATTGCTGAACTTCATCAGCGAGCTGGCTGGCCCTCAAGCCATCCCCCTTGGCCAAAGTCCATCCTAGCCCCCAGTTCGACGCCTAACCTGCCGAGAGGAAGGAGGGCCGTGATGACTGACAGTTTTGACCCCCAAGCAATGCTCCAGCGGTTCCGAGAACGTGCCGAGGCCGTAAAGACTCGAGGCCTGCCACCCGTAGAAGGCCCGGAGCGGGCACGCTTTCGCGAGCAGGCGCTCGCCGATTTCCAGGACTACGCCATGATTGGTGATGCCAGCGCATCCCTCGTTGATGGCATCCTGACCCTCAGCCTTGACCTCAGACCAGCAGGCTCAGGGGCCGAGTAAGCAACTCCAGCCGCTGTTGCCTAGACGTGATGGGACATCAGCGATGCCCGGGGAGCTTGCGAGGGACTAAGGGCTGCATCATCCATTCCCCCCATGCCCAGTGCTTAGGGCAAAGGCACCACGGTCGTCGTGGTGGTCGCTATGACAGCACCAGTAATTACTTCGGCCTGACTAAGCGCCCGTCGTAGGGCGATATTGCCCACGCCCAGATAAGCCAAGGTCTTTGCACTGGGTGATGTCTTTCCTGCCGTAGCTTCGTCGCTGCAGGCCAAGCCAGCCTTGGAGAAATGCTCATAAGCGCTGGAAAGCAAGTTGCTTACTTGCTCGTTGGGTGATGGCAGATCACCATTAGATGACTGAACATCCACCAAAAGCACGGCACAGACGGTGCGAAGCGTGAGTGCGCTGCGAGGATGGGCATGGAGGTCACTCACGCGCTTTGCATCTCCGGCAATCTGGCCAATGCGTTCACCCATGCTGGTCGATTTTGCCCAGATCGCCATGTTTGCCGATGGTGTGCCCATTTGCTCTCGACCAGCACAGCCAGCCAGCAAACTTGCCGTCAGGATGAGCAGCGCCGCAAGCGGTCGTTTAGCGAGCATCGACGATGGCCACACTCTTGCGACCCCGACGAAGCACAAGGTATCGACCATGGAGCAATTGATCGGTCTTCACGAGTTGATCAATCCCCTCAACGCGAAGGTTGTTGACCGAAAGGCCACCTTGCTCTACGGCCCGACGGGCCTCGCCCTTTGACCCGAGGAGGCCCGCGCTCACCGCAAGATCGATAATTCCGAGTCCTTCATGAAACGACGAAAGAGGCAATTGCACTGAAGGAGCTTCGG
>CAZTQJ010000100.1:0-5613 GCA_964615615.1 uncultured Acidimicrobiaceae bacterium | reverse complement strand
AACCCACGAGGGCTACCTCGAGGTGGCGACCACGTCGCCTCGATCCTCGCTGGGTGTGGCGAGTCTGGGCCACTGCCTTTAACTCAGCCTGGAGTTTGTGCATCCGACGCACCAGGCGTCGCCGGTCGACCTCGAGTTGGGTTTCACCCGGTCCCCTCGTGCCTATGCCACCACCCTGCTGACTGAGCGAGGTTCCTCTACCTCTGAGGCGAGGCAGGCGATAGGAAAGGATGGCCAATTCCACCTGAGCCTTACCCTCAGGAGAACGAGCATTCTGGGCGAAGATGTCGAGAATGACCGCCGTGCGGTCAATGGCAGTACGGCCTAAGACGTTTTGTAAGTTGCGCTGCTGTGCGGGACTGAGCTCATCGTCAAAGACCACCGTGTCCACGTCAAGGGCTAGGGACATCTCGGCAATTTCAGCCACCTTGCCCGATCCAAAGAAGGTTCCTGGATCGGGAGCGTCTCGGCGCTGGAGCACCCTGCCCACGACGTCAGCACCAGCGGTGTCGACGAGGAGTTCGAGTTCGTCGAGGTGTTCTTCGACTTCTTGCTCGGTCTGGCCTTGGAGAATCATGCCGCAGATGATGATGCGTTCTCGAAAAGACCGATCGATGAGGGTATCGGGAAGGGCCTCGTTCACGCCTTGGGCCAATCGATGCTGATCGCAGCCTCATCGAGCACGGGGCCACCGAGGAAAATCTCTGCCTGGGCTCCCTCGCCCGCAAAGGAGACCAGCAAAGTCCCACCGGGATTGTGCACGAAAACTGCAGGCTCCACGAGGCCACGTGAGCGCGCCAGGGCTGCCGAAACGCAGCTACCCGAACCACAGGCCTGGGTAATACCCACGCCTCGTTCATAAACCACAAGATCGATGTTCTCGCGATCGCGAAGCGAGATCCATTCAACGTTGATGCCACCCTCGCGCAGGCTCTGCAGCGCTTCGCCTTCGCTCTTGGCATCAAGGCCGCTTAAGTCATCACGCAAGATCACGAGGTGAGGATTGCCAATGGAAGCCAGCGTGCCGCTCTCGCCACCAGGAAGGCTGATCGCTTCGCCGATGATGGCCTGGCCCATGGACAGCGCAATGCGGTGAGCGTCGAACTTCACCTGATGATCACCGGCATCACTGCGGATCACCGAGGCGTCCGCGCCTAGCAGTCCGCGCTCTAAGGCAGCCTTGGCGCAGCAGCGCAGGCCATTGCCCGAAAGTTCAGCCTTTGAGCCATCGGCATTCCATAACTGCATGCGAAGAAGGCCTGCTTCCAGCAGGGAAAAGAGGATCAAACCGTCGGCGGGGGCATAGTTGCCGGACTGGCAGAGTTCACGGGCCAGCAGCCCTGGAGAGGAGATGCTCGAGCCTGGAGCAAGTTCGTGCAGGTAGAAACGATTCCCGGCGCCACTTTTGATAAGGAGATCCACGCGCACGCCGCTATCTTCCCACCACGGCCGGCGAAGTCGCGAGCGAGGCTTGAGCCGCTTTGCGCGCCAGGCGATCTACCTTGGGTGACTCGGGGTCTTGAAGGACTTCGCGCATGGCGCAAATGGCCTCATCGGGACTGGCTAGCCAGGTGATCCGGGGATCACGGCGAAACCAGCGCCATTGCCGTCTGGCCAGTTGCCTGCTTCGCGCACAACTGCGGGCCACGGCCTCATCTAAGGAGATGGCCCCCGAGAGGTGTTCGATCATCTCTGCGTATCCCGCAGCCTGAAGAGCAGTGCGATTGAGTGGCTTGCCCAAAGACAACAGGGCTTCAACTTCTTCGACGAGGCCTGCGGCTATCCAGGTCGCAAAGCGTTCTTCTATGCGCTGTTCCACCAACTCGGGCGAAAAGGAAATCCCCCACTGAGGAATAGCAGTCTCGGGATAGCTCTTGAGCGAGGGAGCATGATCGGAGAACTTGCCTGCCCCGCCTCTGATGACCTCGAGGGCGCGCACGAGGCGGCGCGCATTGCTCGCTTCTATGCGGCTAGCGGCCTCGGGGTCAGCGGCCAAGAGTTCGCCGTAGAGCTCTGGCATCTTGCCCTCAGCCACTTCGGCTTCGAGTTGAGCGCGATGCTCGGGATACATCGGAGGGATTTCGAGTTGGTCAATGAGTGAGCGCTGATAGAGCCCACTACCTCCCACCACGATGGCGTGATTGCCGCGCTTAGCGACACTAGCCAAAGCGGCCACGCCAGCTGCTTGAAAGGCCGCCACGCTGAATTCCTCGGTGGGATTGGCAATATCAATCAGGTGATGAGTCACGAGATTTCGATCAGCCACGGAGGCCTTGGCGGTGGCGAGATCCATGCCGCGATAGATAGCCATGGAGTCAGCGGAGACCAGTTCGATGTTGCCTAGCTCCTTGGCCAGAGCCATGGCGACCTGCGACTTCCCACTGGCCGTGGTGCCGACAATGGCGACCTGCTTGGTCACCGGGTCAGCGAGCGGCAACCGTAAACCTTCGCTTGCTGGGTGCACTGAGCGTGGAAATCATGGTGGAGTGCAAGAAGTGGGGCGCAGCCTTGGTGATCTCACAGAGCACCGTGTCGCCTTCGTGGGGAACTGCTGAAGTCGCCTCAAAGTGCACGAGCTTGCCCTGGGTGGTCTTGCCCGTCATGACCGCAGGATTGCGGCGACTCGGGCCATCAACGAGCACAGCTTCTTGGAGGCCTATGCGGGCTTCATGGCGCAGCAGGGCCGAGCGCTCGACCACGCTGTGGAGGCGCTCATAGCGTGCCGAGATGATCTCAGGGTCCACGAAGTCATCGACCATGTCGGCAGCTCTTGTCCCAGGACGTGGCGAGAAAATAAAGGTATAGGCACCATCGAATTGCGCTTCAGCCACCACAGCCAAGGTCTCTTCGAACTGTGCATCGGTCTCTCCAGGGAAGCCCACAATGAGGTCTGTGGTTACCGCAAGATCAGGAACAGCGTCTCTGGCCATGGCCAACTTCTCGAGATAGCGCTTCGCGCTATAGCCACGGCGCATGGACTTAAGGACTTCATCGCTGCCCGACTGAATCGGTAAGTGCAGCTGATTACAGACCTCGGGAGTCTCCCCCATGGCCGCTGCGGTCTCTAGGCGAAAGTCCTTGGGGTGAGGACTGGTAAAGCGCACGCGTTGAATGCCATCAACCGCGCCAACGGCTCGCAGCAACTCGGCAAAAAGCGGGCTGCGGCCGGTGATGTCACGGCCATAGGAATTGACGTTTTGACCCAGCAGGGTCACTTCGCAGATACCCCTAGCGGCCAAGTACTCCACTTCACCGACGAGTTCTTCGAAGGGCCGGCTGATTTCGCCACCTCGCACTGCAGGCACGATGCAGTAGGCACAGCTGTTATCGCAGCCGGTTTGCAGGGTCACCCAGGCCGCATAGGAAGAATCACGCACGGCACCCAAAGCCAGGCGGTCGTCATGCTTGGCGTCTTGGGGCCCGTCGAGAATTTCCATGACTGGGCCTGAGGCCTCAGCTTCATGGAGCAGGTCGGCAGCTCTCGAGATGTTGTGCGTACCAAAGATGACGTCTACGTGACCCGCACGCTTGCGCAGGCCCTCAGGGTCCATCTGAGCCAGACAACCGCCAACGGCAATCTGCATATCGGGCTTCGCCTCTTTGAGGGACTTGACGTAGCCGAGGTTGCCATAGAGACGGTTGTCGGCATTTTCACGAATGCAGCAGGTATTAAAGAAGACCACATCGGCTTCTTCAAGAGTTCCGGTGGCTTCTAGGCCGTCAGCCACCAAGAGCCCGGCGATCCGTTCGGAGTCATGTTCATTCATTTGGCATCCGAAGGTGCGGATGAAGAACTTCCTAGGCACTGGCTCAGTGTAGATGGATTAGCGCGTTTCGCCTAGCGAGCACTATCAAGTTGCAAACCGACGTGGTCAGCCTCGAGGGCTCGCACGCTCCCGGGCACGCTGAGCTGCTCTTGACTGGCCTGCATGGCGGCAAGCACGGGGCCGGTGGTTGACGCCAGGGTCACGGCAATCAGCGAAGGCCCCGCACCTGACCAGCAGGCTCCGAGGGCTCCTGCTTCGACAGCGGCGTCCATAATGGCCTGAGACTGAGGGAAGAGGGCCAAGCGATAGGGCTGATGGAGGCGGTCTTCCATGGCCTGAGGGGTGAGCAGGCGATGATCGCCAAGGCCGCCAAGGAGCAGGGCCATGCGACCGAGATTAAAGGCCACGTCTTGGCGCGAGTAAGTCTCGGGCAAGACCGAGCGGGCGTCTTCGGTGCGCAGTTCATGATCGGGAATAAAGACCACGAACTGCAGATCAGGATCAAGGGCCAGGCGAGCGGCGCGAACCCGCGAGCCAAGGGTCGTGGCCCCCACCAAGCCGCCTAGGACACTGGCAGCCGCATTCTCGGGGTGGCCATCAATCTTGGCCGCCACGGCCAAGGGATCAGGAGAGCCTGCGGCTGCGGCTGCGGCCACGGCCAGTGCCGCAGAAGAACCTAAGCCTCGGGCCAGAGGAATCTCGGACTCGACATGGATGGCCAAGCGGTCATGGCCCACAACTTCTTTGGCGACCCTGACGGCTAAGTGACGCTCATCATCAAAGAGGCCAGCGCCTTCACCCGAAGAGCTCACCTGCAACGCATCGCTGAGTTCCACCGAAACCGAGATGTAGAGCCCTAGGGCGAGGCCCAGGGCATCAAAACCGGGGCCGAGGTTCGCCGAGGATGCGGGAACCGTTGCTTTCACGTTTTCACCTTACCCGCGTCCACGGCCTGAGCTTGGGCAATTGCTCTGCGCTCACGAGGGGAATGGAGACCTTGAGCCCAGCAGCAACATAGGAGATCATCCCCGCGCCTGAACCCTTAGGTGAGCCCGGAAGCAGGCCTTTGGTCGCAAGGCTGCGCTTGAGTGGCAGGCCCACAAAGACCAAGGCCTTCAGATCTTGGTCTTCGACAAGGGGCGTCGTGCCCCACCACGAAGCGCTCCTACCCACTATGCGCCCGCGCTTGCTCAGCTGCACCTGCCTGACGAGGTCGAGGGCATGACGCGAAAGGTCGAGTGCCACCAGGCCTGATTCAGTCAAGACGTCTCCCCCCGTGCGGCCCATGATCGCTGTGAAGACCGTCACGGTCTTGCCCCGAATACTGCGTTCATAGGCCATCACGTCGCAGCCTCCGGCGTCATCGGTGCGGCCAGATTTGATGCCCTTCACGCCCTTGACGGTGATGAGTGGGGTATAGGACGCAACGCGACCCACGACAGGCAGGTCGACATAACTGCGACCCACGATGTCACGCAGGACGGGATTGGCATAGAGCAGCTGGGCCGCAGTGAGTTGATCACTGGGCGTAGAGACCGATCCAGCTTCAAAACCCGAGGGCTCGACATAGTGCGTGTGCGTCATGCCCAACTCGCTGGCATAGGCATTCATCTTCTCCGTGAACTGCTCCACGCTGCCTGCGTCATACTTCGCCAGTACTCTCGCGATGTTGTTGGCTGAACGCACGAGCAGAGCCTCGAGGCATTGGTGCAAGCTGAGCACTTCGTTTTCCTGCACCTCAACATTTGATCCACCATCGTGCACGGTCTGCGTCCAGTCATCGACTGCGCTAGTTCCCATGAGATCGGAAGAGCGTCGTGTAGGGAAAGAGTGTTCAGAGCCGTGT
>CAZTQJ010000099.1:0-5651 GCA_964615615.1 uncultured Acidimicrobiaceae bacterium | reverse complement strand
AGAGATGCCGGTTTCGAGGTCGTCTACCAAGGCATTCGACTCAGCCCTGAGCAGATCGTGGCCGCCGCTTTGGAAGAAGACGTCGACCTGATTGGCATATCGATACTTTCAGGCTCACACCTGCAACTCGTCCCCGAGATTCTTGATCGACTCCGCGTTGCTGGCGTCGAAGTTCCCGTCATCGTGGGTGGAATTATTCCCCCCGATGATGAGCGCATGCTGCGCGACAAGGGCGTGGCTGCGGTCTACACCCCCAAGGACTTCGACATCTCGCGCATCATGGCTGAGATGGTTGATCTAGTCGCCGCCAATCGCGGCTAGGACCACCGAGGGCTTAGGGCCGAGGGCGCAAAGCGCCCGTGCCAGCACTCTCCCACCAACGACCTGAGAATCGCCATGCGTTCGAGGGCTTAGCCTCGGCCGCCTGCGCAGCATTCGCAAACAGGGTGGCCGCAGCAGCCACCAAGGCCACGTCAGCTGGATCGGGCTCGCTCTGGCCTAGGTAGGGAAGGCTCTGGCTCACAGCGGAACGTTGCCGTGCTTGCGCTTAGGCAGCTCTTCACGCTTGGAAGCCAGCATGTCGAGGCTGCGCGAGAGCACCCGGCGGGTCTCGGCGGGGTCAATGACATCATCGACATAACCACGCTCGGCTGCTTGGTAGGGGTTGGAGTAGCGCTCGGCGTATTCGTCCACCAACTCGGCACGGCGAGCCTCGGGGTCCTTGGCGTCGGCGAGTTCACGGCGGTAGACAATCTCCACCGCACCCTGGGGTCCCATAACCGCGAGCTCCGCACTTGGCCAGGCAAAGGCAAGGTCGGCGCCGATGGACTTGGAGTTCATCACCACATAAGCGCCGCCGTAGGCCTTACGGGTAATGACCTGAATACGCGGCACGGTGGACTCGCAGTAGGCGTAGAGCAACTTGGCTCCGTGGCGGATGATTCCGCCGTATTCCTGGTCCGTGCCTGGCATGAAGCCGGGCACGTCCACGAAGGTCACCAGTGGCACATTGAAGGCGTCACAGGTACGCACAAAGCGCGCGGCCTTTTCTGAAGAGTGAATGTCGAGCACGCCCGCGAGTACCGCGGGCTGGTTGCCCACGATGCCTACCGGCCGGCCGCCAATGCGGGCGAAGCCACAGGTGATGGACATGGCGTAGTGGGCATGAATCTCGAGGTATTCACCATCGTCAACCACCGAAGCAATGATCTTCTTCATGTCGTAGGGCTGGTTGGATGTTGCGGGCAGGATATCGCGGAGGTCTTCGCAGAGACGCTCGGGGTCATCGCCACCAGCTTCAATGGGGGGAAGCTCCATGTTGTTTGCTGGCAAGAAGCCCAGCAAGAACTTCACCTCATCGAGCACGGCGTGCTCGTCAGGTCCCACGAGATGGGCAACACCCGATTTACTCGCGTGGCTCATGGCGCCACCGAGTTGTTCAAGGGTGACGTCTTCACCGGTAACGGTCTTGACGACGTCAGGACCAGTAATGAACATGTGTGAGGTCTGGTCCACCATGAAGATGAAGTCCGTCATGGCTGGTGAGTAAACCGCTCCACCAGCACAGGGTCCAAGGATCACCGAGATTTGAGGAATGACGCCCGAAGCCTGAACGTTGCGGTGGAAGATGCCGCCATAGGAGTGCAGTGACACAACGCCTTCTTGAATACGGGCACCCGCACCGTCATTGAGACCGATCATGGGCACGCCCAGCGAGGCTGAGAGGTCCATGATCTTGTGGATCTTCTCGGCGAAAACTTCACCAAGGGCACCGCCGTAGACGGTGAAGTCCTGGGAGAAGACACAAACCTTGCGACCGTCAACCGTTCCGAAACCGGTGATCACACCATCGGTGTAAGGACGTGACTCTTCGAGACCCATGCCATGGGCACGGTGACGAGCGAGCATGTCGAGCTCTTGGAAGGAGCCTTCGTCGAGGAGGTAGTCAATGCGCTCACGTGCGGTGAGCTTGCCCTTGTCGTGCTGACGCTTAACGGAGGCTTCAGAGCCTGCGTGGAGGGCCTCCTCCTTGCGTGCAGCGAGGTCGGCAATGCGTTCTTCCATGCTGTGTTCCATGGTGGATCAGGCTAGACGGTCACGGGCAAAGCGCCCATCGCCCTTACTCCTGAACGAGTTCAATGAGGGTGCCAAAAGAGGTCTTGGGGTGCACAAAGGCCACCGTGGTGCCTCGTGAACCCGGCCTTGGGGCCTCATCAATAAGCCTGCCTCCAGCAGCCTTCACGGCCTCGAGAGCCTCGGCGCAGTTGGCTACGCGGTAGCCAATGTGATGAAGACCCTCACCCTTTTTGGCCAGGTACTTAGCCACCGGTGACTCATCAGTCGTTGGGGTCAGGAGCTGGACATAGGAATCAGCAACCTTTAAGAGGGCCTCTTCGACGCCGTCTGAGTCAACGCGCTCGCGGTGCTCAACGCTGGCACCAAAGACTTCCCCGTACCAAGCGATGGCGGCCTCTAGGTCGTTCACCGCAATGGCAACGTGGTCAATCTCGGTAAGAAGTGATTCCATGATCTGCTCTTTTCCTAACTAGGCGTTGTGGCGACGAAACAGCGTCAGGCGGTCTTCGCCAAGCTTCTCGCGCAGCTCGTGATTGCTAATGCCAAGTCCCTCACTGGGAGCGAGGCAGAGCACGCCGATCTTTCCTTCGTGAAGGTTGTGGTGAACCTGGTAGGCAGCTTCGCCAACGCCCTCGAGGTCATAGACCGCTGAAAGCGGCGGAACTACGCGACCATCACAGATGGCCTGGTTCGCGTCCCAGGCTTCGCGGTAGTTGGCGAAGTGCGAGCCCTTGATGGTCTTGAGTTTCATCCAAAGGTGACGGTTGTCGTACTCAATCATGTAGCCAGAGGTTGCCGCGCAGGTCACGATGGTTCCTGCACGCTTGGTCACAAAGACGCTGGCGCCCATGGTCTGACGACCAGGGTGCTCAAAGACCACATCCACATCTGCACCAACAAGGCCGCGGATGTCCTTGCCCAAACGACGCCATTCGCTTTCGTCTTGGGTGTGCTCGTCGGACCAGAAGCGATAGCCCTTTTCGCGGCGATCAATGACGTGCTCTACGCCAAGACCGTGCATGAGCTCAACCTTCTCAGGACTCGACACCACGGCAACTGGGGTAGCTCCCGAATTGATCGCGTGCTGCACGGCATAGGAACCGATGCCGCCTGAAGCTCCCCAGACCAACACCTTGTCGCCTTGGGTCAGTGGCGCACCATTGCGAGAGACAAGCATGCGATACGAAGTCGAGTTACACAGAGCGTTAATCGCTGACTCTTCCCAAGAGAGGTGCGTAGGCTTGGGCATGAGCTGGTTGGCCTTTACGACGGCGATATCAGCCAGGCCACCGAAGTTCGACTCGAAGCCCCAGATGCGCTGGTTAGAGGCGAGCATGGAGTCATCATGAGCACTTGGGTCCTGGTCATCGAGGTAGTTGCAGTGAATGGTGACCTGATCACCGGTCTTCCAATTACGCACCGCTGAACCCGTCTTGAGGACAACGCCAGCACCGTCAGAACCGACAACGTGGTAATCGAGGGCGTGACGCTTGCCCCAGGCACTTTCCTTGCCGAGGCGGTCAAGGAAGCCAAAAGTGGAGACGGGCTCGAAGATCGAGGTCCATACGGTGTTGAAGTTGATAGACGAAGCCATGATGGCCACGTAGGCCTCATCGGGGGCGAGTTCAGGAAGCGCAACTTCGCCCAGTTTCAAACTCTTGCGGGGATCTTTGTCCTCTGACTCCAGACCAGCAAACATGTCCTGGTCCTCGCGGCGCACAAAACTCGCGCGGTAGGACTCGGGCATTTCCATGGTGGCCAGCTCTTCAGCGCTAGCTCCGGCAATAACGGCTTCAAGGATCTCGCTCATGGCTCAAAACCCTACCGGCTCAAGGCGCGGGCGTCGCCCCTACGCAGTACCCGCATCAATGCTGGCCGGCGGGAAGGAGGGAGTAGGAGTTCATCAAGTCGTCTTGAAGTACGTGGGCATCAGTACTGACGGTGGACAAGGCCAGGGCCTGGGGATGGGCGATGACGCGGAACTTCCAAGCCGGAGGTAGCGAGAGCTTGCCAGCGAGACCAGCAAGAGATTTCAGGCTGAGCGTGGGATCAATCTGCGCAGAATAGGTCTGCATCACCCAGACCCTTCCCCTTGGATCAACGAGCTCGTAGCGGTCTTTGCCGGCCGGAAAACTAAAGACCGTTGAACGATGCACGAGATGCTCGGTGTAGATGGAGCGACCGGCGGCGACATCAGCAGGGGTCACTGGCACCGTGGCGTCAGCCGTCATCGCGATCCCGTTGAAATGGGTCAGAGGAAGTTTTCCCTCATGTTGCTTACTCACCCCATCGATCAGCCAATAGCGAGGGCCATTGCGCAAACCGGCAATGGCTCCCCTGGCCTTTGCTTCAGCCTGAACGTCTACCTTGCTCCAGGCATCTGCAGGGCAATCATTCATGGGGTAGCTGTTGTACACGGTCGCAACCAAGCCCTTTGCTGGTGGCTTGACCCCAGAAACGAGCAAGATCTCGCAGTAGCGCTTATTAAACATTCCCGTAAGCCCATGATGGGGCGGGGCAGACGAAGCGAGCTTGCCAGAGCCACAGGCTCCGAGGACGACGGCCAGCACGAGCAGGGATCCAAGGCTGCGTACTCGCTTGAAGGGCTTTGAAACAGGGGGCGACATAGGCCCATCTTGCCTTTTGAGAGCGCTGCTGTCCTGTGTCCGGCTGTACTCCTTGGCAAGGAGGCCAAGAGGAGCCCAGAGCCGAGGGGCGCTATCGTGGGATAGCCGTCCCACACTCGGTGGAAGGCATCGATCGCAGGCTGCGGTCGAGAGTTGAGGAGGACCCATGGCTGGATCTGTCATTGTTGCCGGAGCACGTACGCCTATCGGAAAGCTCTCTGGTTCACTCGCTGGCTTCAGCGCGATGGACCTCGGTGGCTTTGCCATCGCCGCCGCACTGCAGCGCGCCGGGATTTCTGGCGAGCAGGTTGACGCCGTCCTCATGGGCCAGGTCATCCAAGCAGGCCAAGGCCAAATCACCGCACGTCAGGCCGCCTTCAAGGGTGGCATCCCCATGTCGGTCAACGCCACCACCGTGAACAAGGTCTGCCTCTCAGGTCTCAACACCATCTACCTCGCTGACCTCATGATCAATGCCGGTGAAGCCGACATTGTCATCGCTGGTGGCATGGAGTCCATGACCAATGCCCCTTACACCCTTGCTGGAGCACGCTCCGGTCTGCGCATTGGTGACGCCAACTTGGTTGACTCCATGATGTTTGACGGCCTGACCTGCGCCTTTGACCAGTGCGCCATGGGTCTAGGCACTGAGAACTACAACAAGGTGGTCGGCATTTCTCGTGACCGCCAGGATGCTTTCAGTGCGGAGAGCCACGCCAAGGCTGCTCGTGCCATTGCCGAGGGAAAGTTCGCTGACGAGATCGTCGACGTTTCCATTCCTCAGCGCAAGGGTGACCCCAAGATCTTCAGCGTCGACGAGGGCGTCCGCGGCGAAACCTCTTTGGAGTCTTTGGGAGCCCTCCGCCCCGCCTTTGCTAAGGACGGAACCATCACCGCCGGTAATGCGTCGCAGATCTCCGACGGTGGCGCTGCCGTTGTCGTGATGTC